>JAADYZ010000355.1 GCA_010092775.1 Chloroflexota bacterium | reverse complement strand
CTCTACTATCGGTGCCAAGGCCCCAACTCACCCGCACTTCGATGGCCGGTACCCCTTCGCCGTTTTCGTCGAAGATCAACAGCGAGATCAAGCCCGCTGCGCGGCAGGTTGCCAGCAAGGAGACCAACTCGAACTCGGTCTCTTCCACCAGAATTGCCGGTGTGGGGGTAAAGGTGGCGATCGGCTCTGGCGTGGGCGTGATCGTCGGCGTCACCGCAAACAAAGGGGCTAGAGTTTGGGTCAGGTCGGGCGTCGGGCTGACGGTGGCCGGAGGGGAGGTTGGTTGGAAGGTGCCCGAAAACACCGCCGCGGCCTGCGGCTCCGCCCCCAGGGCCTCGGCCAGCACCGTCAGCGCGCGGATTTCGGCTGGATCAGCGCCGCTGAGGAAGGCGCTATCGGCTTCATCAGCCACCAGGGCCGCCGGATCGTTGGCACCCAGCCAACTGAGCCGGACCCGTGCACGGGCGACGTCCTGTTCGCGCAGATAGGTCTGGCTGACCAGCAGAATAAAGCTGCGTTGATCCTCTGCCGAAAGCTGATTGGGCGCAATATCGCGATATTGGACCGGGTTGACCTGCCAGGCATAGTACAGACCGCCGGCCACGCCCAGAGCCAAACCGATCAATATGCCCAGCCAGGGAAAGCGCCGTCGGTTGCGGCGGCGCTCTGCTCGGCGGGCTGCCCGGTCTTGGCGCTCTTGTGCGGCTTCGCCGTCATCCCAGGCCGGGAAGTCGAGGTCTTGCTCGCTGCTCATGGGCTAGGGATAACAGGGGCGTAGGGCTGCATGGCTGGCGTGATGTAACCAAAGGCCGCCGACAAGCCGACCAAGGAGCGAATATCTTGGGGGTTGCGGCCCTCGTCTATGTAGCCTTCGGTCAAACGCACAACATAAGCTGCGGGATCAGGTTCGGCCAGGCGGCCCATCCGAGCCTGCGCCGCATCGAGGTCGCCATCGGAGGCGTAGACTGCACTCACCATCAGCGTATAGTCGGCTTTGTAGTCTGGATGCAGCAGATCGAAACCGGTCTGCGGTTGTTCGACCGGGTAGAACCAACCCAGCCCCAGCCCAATCAAGGCACCCAGCGCAAGGCTGATGATCACGGCGACAAGCGTCTGTCGCATAGGATGCTTTCGGTCCTTTCAAGAATCTGATCGCCCTATTGTACCGCCAGATCGGCCAGAACGTACAGGTTCAGATAGCTGGGCCGACGACAGGCCAGCCCTGATGTGACAGTTTCATAACGAGTTCGCGCAGAACTTGTCGAATCGCTGCCCCTGGCTGACGCCAGGAACTATAGTATAGCTAACGGATAGTGTCTCCTTTAGGGGGACGATTGAGGGATTGACAGTGGGTGTGGATTTAGAGTATAGCCCGCAGTATCACTGGCTGGACGAAGACCAGACGGTCTTGATGGTGACCTATCAAGAAAAGGTACGGATCGAGTCTTTCAGGGCTGCCATGGATTATCTGCTTGAGTGCTTCGAAGCGACCGACGGTCCAGTTCACTACATCTCAGACCTGCGCACGCTAAAGACGATATCTGGACGTTTGCTCGGCAGCGCCCCCGAGATGGCCCAGCATCCTTTCTTCACCCATCCAAATCGGGGCTTGCATGTAGGCGTGACGAACTTCGCTTTACTCAAGCGAATGGCAGATATCTTCTCATCAGTGTTCTGGGAACTGCGCTTGGTCAGCACGATGGAAGATGCCTATGACTACATCGAGCAGAATACCGGCATTGACTTGAAGCCGAGCTAACAAACAGCATACAGCCGCGCCGAAAGGCTTCCCGTTGCCATATCTGCCATGTATGCTTGGCACAGATGGATCAAGCGCGCAAGGAGACAAGAGCATGGAAGACCCCCAGACGGACTTGCAGATCTACTGGCTAGACCAAGACCAGACAATTCTCGTAGCGGATTTCGGCGCGGAGCTAACGGTTGACAAAGTTCTGGAGGGCATGGACGCAATCGCGGAGGCTCTCAAAGCATCTGATCGCCTGGTGCACTTTATAGGCGATCTCAGTCATACCTATGTCGATCCCCAGGTATCAAGCAAAGTACTCGGCAATGCCACCACCCTTGTACAACACCCGTTCTGGAGCCATCCCAATATGGGATTCACGATGGTTATGCTAGGGCAGACCTTTCTAGAACGGACGACCAACATCTTCTCCAAACTCTTCCAGAAGCTCTACACGGTCGATACCGTAGACGAAGCCATCGCCCTGATCGAAGAGCGCACTGGCCAACGGGTTCGCATCATCTAGCTCCCTCCGATTCATCGCATTGCACAAGCCTGGGGAGGGAGTGTGCAATTGCCCTACACCCGCCTAAATCGCCTCACACATAAAGAACATCACATAAAAAGTCTGTAAAAATACGACGGTACTCATGCATTCTGTGCTACAATCTTTCAATGTGGATGCAGTGTACTTTCCCAGTGCAGTGTAAGAGGCTTGCGTCCTTGCTCAACCCCCAGAGCAAGGCACCAAGGCTAACCATCATGAAACAGGAGATCGTAGCCCTCCCAGGAGCGGGGGAGCTTGAGCAGATGCGCACTGTTCTGGTGCCCGCCCACCTTGCTGAGGTGGTGCTAAGGCCCGTTGAGTGTGCCCACTTGGAGGATCAACATGGCGGATGACCCAGGTCGGTCTGTCGACTTAAAATGGCTCGGTGAAGATCAGTACGCGATTTTCGTCTCATATTCCGAAGAAGTCACGCTGGAGATATTTCAGGATCTGATGGATCGTTTCCACGAGATGCTGAATTCAGTCGATTATCCGGTAGCGGTCATTGCCGATATGACACGCCTCCGGCGACTTCCCAAGAATCTTCTTGGTCACTCGCCAAAGCTTGCCCTCCATCCCTGGTGGACGCACGAGAACGTGGCAAGGATAATCGTCGCAGTTGACCGCGGGATGATGGAGCGCGTGATTGAAATCTTCTCAAGAGTCTTCATCAAGGTCCATGCCTTTGGCACTCTGGACGAAGCCCTTGCCTATGCTGAGCGCTCACGTAGCTCATCGGGGTAGCGGCGTACGCACCGATCAACAGAGCGCCAGGGGATAAACTCCTCTGCTAGACAGAATAGGTCTGATCAATTCGACCGCCCTGACGGGTCGAATCCATTCGACGCACTCCCCCAGCTACACATTCTAACCTGCGGCAATTGTCGATCAGCAGGACGCCCAACGGGTCGAATCCACCCGACGCGCTTTCCCTAAGCACAGGTATCAAGCCTCACACAAAGCCTTCACACCCATTTTGTGAGGAAGATCACTAGGGGGGCGGGTCGAGGAGGGCTAGTCTATGGTCAGGCGCAGTGTCGCCAAACCAGCGACGACCATG
>JAADYZ010000354.1 GCA_010092775.1 Chloroflexota bacterium | reverse complement strand
CCAACCGAATGCTTGACCGCGAACAGGCCGTCATCAACGAGATCATCTTCGGGCTGATCAGCCAGCGGCGGGCCGCCATCGAAGCAGGCGAGCTTGTGCCCGAAGACTTGCTGACCTTGCTGCTCGAAGCCCAGACCGATGATGGCTACCGTATGGATAATCAGCAAATCCGCGATGAGTGTGTGACGCTCTTCATGGCAGGGCATGAGACGACCGCCAACGCCCTCTCCTGGACGATGCTGCTGCTGGCTCAGCATCCTGAGATTGCCGAGCGCTTGCGGTCCGAACTGGATGAGCTGTTGGGTGATCGTCCGCCAACCTTGGACGACCTGGGCCGCCTGACCTACACGACGATGGTGCTGAAAGAGTCGATGCGCCTTTACCCGCCGGCCTGGATCACTTCTCGCGAGCTGTTCGAGTCAGTCGAGATAGGTGGTGAGCGCATCCGCAAAGCCAGCAGCATGGTCATCATCGCACCCTTCACCATGCACCGCCATCCAGAGATCTTCCCTGACCCAGAGCGTTTCGATCCAGAACGCTTCCACCCAGATCGCGAGAATGACATTCCACGCTACGCCTACATTCCCTTTGGCGGTGGGCCGCGCGTCTGCATCGGCAATCACTTCGCCATGATGGAAGCCAAGCTGATCCTGGCTGCGGTTGTGCAACACAGCGACCTGTGGCTCCATCCGAATGCGGTGATCGAACCTGAGCCGCTCATCACCTTGAGACCCAAACATGGCATCCTGATGACGCGGTCACGGCGCGTCCAACAATTGGAGAGGATCAGCGCAACATGACGATGCTACGGAACCGCTTGAGTACCTTACTGCCGATCTACCGCCAGTCGAATCTACCTCCCGGCCCCAAGCCGCTGCCCATCCTGGGCAACGCTTTGCCCGTCGGCGCTGATCAACTGGGCAGCACGCAACGCTGGCGCGCCCAATATGGTGATCTGCTGCGCTTCGTCTTTCCAGGCGTGGAGGTCTACCTGTTGACCAACCCGGATGGCGTGCGCGAGATGCTGGTGAGCAAAGCCAGCAGCTACCACAAAACGGCCCGCATGCGCCGCGCACTGGGCATCTCGATGGGGCAGGGTCTCTTACTGAGCGAGGATGACTTCTGGAAGCGGCAGCGCCGCCTGGCTCAGCCAGCCTTCCACAGCCAACGAATCTCAGCCTACGCCGATACGATGGTTCAGTATACGCTTGACGCTATCGAAAGCTGGGACGATGGACAAACGCGCGACGTCGCCGCCGATATGATGCGCCTAACCCAGGCCATCGTGGCGCAGACGCTTTTTAGCGCCAATGTCAGCGAGCAAGCCGAGGATGCAGTTCAAGCCTTAGAAGAGCTGCTGCACATCGCCAACCACTATTTTGTTGCGCCGCTGGTATCGCCTTACTGGCTGCCCACGCCGCGCAATCTGCGCGCCCGCCGCCACGTCAAGACCATAGTCGAGGTGCTGCGGCCGATCATCCAACAGCGCCGCGACTCCGGCGAGGATCAGGGCGATTTGCTTTCGATGCTGCTCCTGGCCCGCGATGAAGACGGGTCCGCCATGTCGGATCAGCAGGTGATGGACGAAGCCGTGACCTTGTTCCTGGCTGGTCACGAGACGACCGCCAATGCGCTCACCTGGACCTTCTATTTGTTGGCCCAGCATCCCGAACACCTGAAGCGCCTTCACGCCGAGATTGATGAGGTCATTCAAGGCGAGCGCCCCAGCATGGAAGATATGCGCCGTCTACCTTATCTCGAAATGGTGCTCAAAGAATCGATGCGCCTCTATCCGCCAGCCTGGATCATCGGGCGGGAGAGCCTGGAAGAGCAAGAGCTGATGGGCTATCGGGTCAACGAGAAGACCAACGTGATGATCCCCATCTTCATGCTGCACCGTGAGGAAGCACATTGGCCGGAGCCGGAGCGTTTCGATCCGGAACGCTTCACCCCACAGCGCGAGAAGGAGCGCCACCGCTATGCTTATCTGCCCTTCGGTGGCGGGCCGCGCGTCTGCATTGGCAATCAGTTTGCCATGATGGAGGCGATCTTGGTGCTGGCAACCATCTTGCAGCGCTACACCATCCAGCCCGACACTGATTTGCAGGTCGAGCTAGAGCCGCTGGTGACCCTGCGGCCCAGAGGTCCGATGCCGATTACGCTCCGCCGCCGCTAGGGCCAGGATGCGCCTTGCACCGGCGTGCATGACAGGTAGGGGCGATGCGCCATAGCGAGCTGTGTCGCCCTAGTGTGTGTGCCCTTCAATGCCCGGCTGCCGACGCGAAGAGCATCTGCCCGACCTTCAGCACTTTGCCACAATTCGTTCGCCCAGGTTCACCCAACAAACAGTGGCTGAATCCCCAGTTTCCAGGCCAGCATCACCACGATGCCAAAGGCGATCCCGGCGAACACCTCAACCCGGGTGTGCCCAACGGCTTCCAGAAGCTTCTCGTCGGTAATGGCTTGGCCAGACGGCAAGTCGGCCACCACAGCGTTAATCACCCGGGCTTGCGCACCCGCTTGGCGCCGTACACCGCTGGCAT
>JAADYZ010000353.1 GCA_010092775.1 Chloroflexota bacterium | reverse complement strand
GTGTGTGCTGGTCTGCCCGCACGCGGTGATCCGCTCCAAGATCGTCGATCAGAGTGAATTGGCTGGCGCACCGGAGAGCTTCAAATCCACCGCTAACCGCTTCAAGGAACTGCGTGATCAGGAGAACCTGGTCTATACGCTGCAAGTCGCGGTCGAAGACTGCACCGGCTGCGCCATGTGCGTCGAAGCCTGCCCCGCCAAGAATAAGTCTGAAGCGGGCCGCAAGGCGATCAACATGGAAGAGCAAATCCCGATCCGTGAGCAGGAAGCGGCCAACTGGGACTTCTTCCTCGACCTGCCAGAATACCCTCGGCTAGACGGCGTGACCTTCAACAACGTGAAGAATACCCAGCTTCTGCGCCCACTCTTTGAATTCAGCGGCGCTTGCGCAGGCTGCGGTGAGACGCCCTACATCGGCCTGATGACTCGCCTCTTCGGCGATCGTGCCATCATCGCCAACGCAACCGGCTGCTCCAGCATCTATGGTGGCAACCTGCCGACCCACCCCTGGGCGATTGACGACAAGGGACGTGGCCCGACCTGGAGCAACTCGCTGTTTGAGGACAACGCCGAGTTTGGCCTGGGCATGCGAATCGCTATTGATAAGCAGGCGGAATATGCTCGCGAATTGGTCGCCAGTTTGAACGAGGTCATCGATGGCGATCTGAATCACCGTTTGCTCACGCAGGATCAGAGCGACGAGGCTGGCATCGAACGGCAGCGTGCCAATGTCGAAGAGCTGAAGGCCGTTCTCGCAAACATCGATAATGACGTCGCCAATGACCTGGGCAAGGTTGCTGACTACCTCGTCAAGAAGAGCGTATGGATCATCGGTGGGGACGGCTGGGCCTACGACATCGGCTACGGCGGTCTCGATCATGTCCTGGCCAGCGGCTACAACGTGAACATCCTGGTGTTGGATACAGAAGTCTACTCCAATACGGGCGGTCAGGCCTCCAAAGCCACCGCAATGGGTGCAGTCGCCAAGTTTGCCGCGGGCGGTAAGCCGACAGCCAAGAAAGACCTGGGCATGATGGCCATCAACTACGGCACAGCCTACGTCGCTCAGATCGCGATGGGGGCCAACGACGCGCATACTGTCAAGGCCATCATCGAGGCCGAAGCCTACGATGGTCCGTCGATGATCATTGCCTACAGCCACTGCATCGCGCATGGTATCGATATGTCGAAAGGCCTCGATCATCAGAAGGTGGCCGCTCAGACCGGATACTGGCCGCTCTTCCGCTTCGATCCGCGCTTGCGCGGCGAGGGTAAGAATCCCTTCCAGCTCGACTCCAAGAAGCCGAAGCTTAAGCTAGCCGAGTTCCTCTACAGTGAAGCGCGCTACAAGATTTTGCAGCGCAGCCAACCTGAGGTGGCCGATACCTATCTGGCCGCTGCACAGGCCTTCGTCAACCAGCGCTGGGAACAGTACGAACGCCTTGCCAGCGAGTGGATTGAGCCGGATGCAGAATAATGCAACGGCACGAATGCCTTGCCTAGCGGTAGACACCGACCAAACTAAACAGGAGCCTCATCAATGAGCATTGATCTAACGACGTCCTACCTGGGGTTAGACCTCAAGAATCCCATCGTGCCCTCGTCCTCGCCGCTATCCGAGACGGTGGATGGCATCCGCCGCCTAGAGGACAATGGCGCCAGCGCTGTGGTGCTGCACTCGCTGTTTGAGGAACAGATCCGCCTGGAAAGCCAGCAGCTTCATCACCATCTGGAGTACTTCACTGACTCGTGGGCTGAAGGCCTGGACTTCTTCCCGGATATGGGCCAGTACAGCATTACCAGTGAGCAGTATTTAGAGAAGATTCGGCTGGCCAAAGAGTCGGTCGACATCCCGATCATCGGCAGCCTCAACGGCATCACCGATGATGGTTGGACCGATTACGCCTTGAAGATGCAGCAAGCTGGTGCCGATGCCGTCGAACTCAACGTATACTACATCCCGACCACCGTCGAGATGAGCGGCGCCGCCGTCGAGGAGATGTATACCGACATCGTGCGGACCGTCTCAAGCAGTGTCACCATTCCGGTGGCGGTCAAGCTGAATCCCTTTTTCAGCGCACCTGCACACATGGCCAAGCAGTTAAGCGATGCAGGTGCTAAGGGTCTGGTGCTGTTCAACCGTTTCTATCAGCCTGATTTCGATATCGAAGAATTGGAGGTGGTGCCGCGCCTGACGCTCAGCACCTCCTATGAGATGCGTCTGCCGCTGCGCTGGATTTCGCTGCTGTATGGCCGCATCGAGACGGACTTCGCCATCACGAGCGGTATACACACCTATGTCGATGTGCTGAAAGGCCTGATGGCCGGGGCCAAAGTCACGATGATGGCCTCCGAACTGCTGCTCGGTGGCAGCCATCGGATCGGTGAGATACTGACGGGCATGCGGACCTGGATGACCGAGCGCGAGTACGAATCGGTCAAACAGATGCAAGGCAGCTTGAGCGCCAGGGCCGTCGAAGACCCCGATACCCTGGAACGCGCCAACTATATGAAGGTGTTGGCCTCCTGGTCATCCGACCCGGCAGGGCAGGGCTTCCGCCACAAGGTTTAAGCGCTGCAATCGCTATCACATGATCAAGCACCGGGGCTGAGGCTCCGGTGCTTTGCGTTCTATTGGGCATCCAGATGGCGGCGGGCGAAACGGCCAAGAGCATTGATCGCGCGTTTACCCTCTGGTATGAAGCGGTTCATGAGCGGCCAATCGTGGATCATCGCAGGCCAGACCTGCAATGTCACATCGACTTGCGCTTCGCTCAAGCGCTCGGCAAAAAGCTCACATTCACTTCGGAACAGCTCGTCACCGCTGACCATGATCAAGGTTGGAGGGAAACCCTTCAGGTCGCCAAAGACCGGCGAGATCAACGGATGTTCAAGCGCATGTGTGGCAGCGTAGTTGACGGAATAGGTTTCAAGGGCTGGCCTAGAAAGAATGACATCACGAGCAGCATTAGTCTTGATCGAGTCGCCAGACATTGTTAGATCGAGCCAGGGCGAAGCCAGCAAAATGGCTGCGGGAAGTGGCTGGTTCTCTTCTTTGAGGCGCAGGGTTAGCGCGGCAGCTAGGCCACCGCCCGCGGAATCGCCAAATAGCACGATCTTCGATGCCGGGATTCCCTGTTTTTCTAGCCAGTGAAAAGCCACATAGGCGTCATCTAGGGCAGCCGGAAAGGGATGTTCAGGGGCCAGACGATAGTCGATCACCAGGGCTGGGGCCCGTGCGGCCTCGGAGAGCACGTAGGCATAGGTCTTGTGGGTTTCGATTGAGCCGAGCGCGTAGCCACCCCCGTGTAGCACTAACAGGGCTTGGTGGCGTTGCATATCCTTATGATGAATCCAGGTGACTGGTATGCCATCTGCGCTTAGGTCTTCCCTCTGAATCTGGCTCGGAAGTTTGAACGCTGACCAAACGCGCTCCAAGTGGTCCCGTGCTTCGGGGATCGACTCTTGACCAGAGGGTAGGAACAGAAAAGCACTACGGCGGATCAACCAGGCGCGGGCGCTCGCACGCTGGGGGGTGCCTTGATCGCGCAACAGAAACACGATGAGGGCGGCTAGGGCGGCGACAAAAACGACAACAATCCAGAGCATAAGTGTCCTCTCCGCAGCGCCACATGTTGAATGGACATTCACCACCTCTTGCCCGCGTGTATAGCGTGACTCATTTGAACTGCTTTGTCAAACGGTTGTCTGGACTGCTCAAAGATGGCGGCGGGCGAAATCTCCCATAATCTGCATCGCCTCTCGCGCCTCTGGCATGAAGCTGTGGACCACCGGCCAGGCATGGATCATCCCAACCCACACTTGCAGCTCGACCTGTCTCCCGGCGGCCTCTAAGCGCTGCGCAAACACCTCAGCCTCACTCAGCAGGATTTCCTCATCACTGACCAGAATGAGTGTGGGCGGAAAAGCGCTTGCATCGCCGAAGACCGGCGAGATCAAGGGATGATCGCGGGGGGTGTCTCCAGCATACCAACTCGCCCATTGGTCGATATCCTGCCTGGTGAGGACCACTTCGGTCTCGGCCTTGCTCTGTATCGACTCTCCGGAAAGTGTCAGGTCAAGCCAGGGGGAGACTAATACCAGTGCTGCGGGTAGGGCGATCCCCAGGTCCTTCAGCTTCAAGGTGAGCGCTGCTGAAAGGCCGCCGCCCGCTGAGTCGCCCACCAGCGCAACCTGCTCGGCGGCGATGCCTTGCTCCAACAGCCAGCGATAGGCGCTTAGGGCATCGTCCAACGCAGCCGGAAAGGGATTCTCGGGCGCCAGACGATAATCGATGATGAGGGTGGGAGTGTCGCTGGCTTTTGCCAGGGCTGCTGCGTAGGTCTTTTGTGCTTCGATCGACCCGATCACATAGCCACCTGAATGCAAATAGAGAATGGCTTTCGTGATGGGCTGGCCTTGCGCGATTCCGCTGGGCAGCAGCCAGGCTGCAGGTACCCCATTGGCATCCACATCACGACGACTGACGCCGCGCGGCAGCGGCACACGGCCATAGGCATTCTCAAACTGGGCTCGAACAGCCTGTATAGATCGATGTTCGTTTGAAGCATTGAGCTGGGCCAGCGATTTGACCAGTCGAGATTGCAGGCTTGGCCGCATCCCAGCGAGTCGCCGCACCACAAGAACCGCAAGTAGGGCACCAAGCGCCCCACTGATCACGCCCACAATAAGCCGGAGTCGATTGTCTTTCATGCCTAGCCTTTCACCTGAGTGGTGTCGTCCAAAACGGGTCGTTTGAATCAGCGTGCGCCGTAGCCTTGCAGGCTGGAGCGAATGGCGCGGTGGATCAACGGATCGTCGGTGCGATGAAGCGCGCGGCGAAAGGCCGTCACTGCCGAAGGTCCGAGCCGGTTGAGGGTGAAGAGCAGCGCCCAGCGCACCTCTACCGGGCCAACTTCAATGAAATCGACCAGGCGATCTGCGATGTCGCGGCGGTCGCGCAGATTGAGGCTGTCGCTCAGCGCCCAGCCATCCACCAGCGCCGTCACGAACTCGAACAGCGGCGGGCGGTCCAGCGCGAGCGCGGTCAATCCATCGAAAAAGTCCCGGTCGTAGTCGCACTGCCAATCGAGATTGCTCCGAAGGATGACCAAGAGGCGGCTGTCTTCGTCCTGCGCAAGGGCCTCTAGCAAGGCCAGACGACCCTGCGGCCCTTGGGCAAGCAGACTGGCGATCACCGCCTGCCGAATCTGCGGGTCCGTGTC
>JAADYZ010000352.1 GCA_010092775.1 Chloroflexota bacterium | reverse complement strand
TCGGCATTCCAGCCGGTGTGACCGAAGTTGAGAAGCGGGCCGTCTACGACGCCACCATGGCGGCGGGGGCACGCGAAGCCTCATTGATTGAAGAACCGATGGCTGCGGCTATCGGTGCGGGCCTACCGATCACCGAGCCGCGGGGCAGTATGATCGTGGACATCGGCGGCGGGACCACTGAAATCGCGATTTTTGCGCTGGGTGGCATCGTCATCTCGCGCTCGCTGCGTGTCGCTGGCGACGAGATGGACGAAGACATCATCTCCTATATGCGCGCCAAGTACAATCTTCTGATCGGCGAGCGCATGGCGGAGCGCATCAAAATGCAGATCGGTTCTGCCTTCCCCCTGCCAGAAGAAAAGACTTTCACGGTACGTGGTCGCAATCTGATCTCCGGCTTGCCCGAAGCGGCTGACGTATCCTCCATCGAGATTCGCGAAGCGCTCAGCAGCACCAACCAGGTCATCGTCGATACGATCAAAGAAGCGCTGGACGACACCCCGCCAGAGTTGATCGCTGACCTGATGGAAACTGGCATTGCGATGGCGGGCGGCGGCGCTCAGCTCACTGGGCTAAACGAGCGCATCTCCGACGAAGTCCACATGCGTGTTTGGACCGCCGAAGATCCGATGACCTGTGTGGCGCGTGGCGCAGGCCGCGTCCTTGAAGACTACGACAATCTGCGCAAGGTGCTGGTCGGCTTGCAGCGTGGCAGCACCCGCCACTGATCGACCCGCGCAGGCCCCTGCGTCATGTTGGTAGATCCTATTTGCCATCTCTCCAAGCAGCGGACGAGGCAGGCCTCGTCCCTACACCTGCATCAGGCGCGGACTGTCGGGGTGATCGGTGCGTTGCCCTCGCCTACCTCGTCCAGAAGACGATAGGCCCTCTTGATGCGGTCTCACCGATTTCGCTTCGCTCGCATTGGCTCTCTTCCGCAGCTGCGGCTGATACTCGCGCTGATCTTCGTCTTGCCAATCATGGCTGCGATTGTCCTGCGTAGCTGGCTGTTCACTGACCTCCCTGAACTGGATAGCCTGGAAGACAGCCTGCATACACCCTCGATGCGCATCACAGATCGACATGGCCGCCTGCTCTACGAGGTGATTGGCGAGGAAGCCGGGCGACACAGCGTGGTGCCGCTTGAAGACATCCCACAGAGCTGCCGAGATGCCACCATCGCGACCGAAGACGCCAACTTCTATCGCAACCCAGGCGTAGACGGGGTCGCGATCCTCCGGGCGGTCTGGATCAACCTGCGTGGTGGTGAGGTCATCTCGGGTGGCAGTACGATCACCCAGCAAGTGGCGCGTAATCACCTGCTTGATCCACAAGAGCGAGCCGAACGCACGCTAACCCGCAAACTGCGCGAGAGCATCTTGGCCTTTCGCCTCAGCCGTGCGATGTCCAAAGATGAGATTCTGGCCCTGTATCTCAATCAGACCTACTATGGCAATCTGGCTTACGGGATGGACGCTGCTGCCCGTGCCTATTTCGCCAAGCCGCTGGCTCAATTAGCCTTATCCGAATGTGCGCTGCTCGCAGGATTGCCCCAAGCACCATCGCTCTATGATCCGTTGACCGACCCAGCGGCAGCCTACACGCGGCAAGCAGTCGTGCTGGCTTTGATGGCCGACAATGGCATGATCAGCCAGGAGCAGGCTGACAGCGCCGCCCGCGATGAACTACGCTTCGCCGCTGAACGCTACGCTATCGAGGCGCCGCACTTTGTCGGGGCGGTCTATGATCAGATGCAAGCGACACTGCCGCCGGAGGTCTTCTATGGTGGGGGCCTTCGCATCCGTACCACACTCGATTTGGATTGGCAGAATGAAGCTCAGACCATCGCAGCGCACCATCTAGCCCTGCTCAACCGGCCAGAGCTCGGCAGCCCACCGAGCAACGCACACGGTGCAGCGATTGTGGCGATGGACCCACATACCGGCCAGGTGCTCACGATGTTGGGCAGCCCGGACTTCTTCGACGTTCAACACAGCGGGGCGGTCAACATGGCATTAGCGCCCCGCCAACCCGGCTCGACCTTGAAGCCCTTCACCTATGCCGCTGCCTTTGATCCGGCCCGTCCGCGCCCTTGGTCACCTGCGACCATGCTGCTGGATGTGCGTCGATCGTTTGTCACGGAAAAAGGCTATGCTTACACGCCGGTCAACTATGATCGGCGCGAGCACGGCCCGGTACTGGTGCGCGAGGCACTGGCGTCCAGCTACAACATCCCGGCGGTGATTGCCTTGGAGCACATCGGCATTGATGCCCTCTTGAGCTTGCTGCAAGACCTGGGCATCTCAACTGCGCAGCACTCTGATGACATTGACCTTTCACTGGCTTTGGGCGGTGGTGAGGTTCGCTTGCTGGAGCTGACTGCGGCCTATGGCGCACTAGCCAACGGCGGACAGGCGCTACAGCCCATACTCGTTCTGGATGTGCGCAGCACCGATGGCGAAGTGATCTGGCGTAGCAGCAGCCCGCAAGGCGATCAGGTATTGGACGAGCGGGTGACCTGGCTGGTCAGCGACATCCTTGGCGATAACTATGCCCGCGCCCCCGGATTCACCACGCACAGCATCCTGCAAATCGGCCGGCCCGCTGCCGCCAAGACCGGGACGACCACCGATTTTCGCGATAACTGGACGATGGGCTACACGCCTAATCTGGTGGTGGGGGTCTGGGTGGGCAATCCGGATAACAGCTCAATGGAGGGGATCAGTGGGGTGAGCGGCGCAGGACCAATCTGGCATGAATTCATGCGGGCGGTGTTGCGAGATCAACCGGAACTAGACTTTGAGCGCCCCGCCGGCCTTGTGCAAATCGAGGTGTGCAGCTTGTCGGGCCTGCTGCCCAGTGATGCCTGCCCCTATACTCAGTTGGAATGGGTGATTCCGGGCAGTGAGCCGACGGACCTTGACACTTTTTATCAGACGGTATTGTTAGACAGCCGCAGCGGATTGCTGGCAAACGCCGACACGCCGCGCGAGTTCCAGGTTGATCAGACGGTATTGAATCTGCCGCCGCAAGCGCAGGCTTGGGCGCGGCGCGAGGGCCTGCCCCTCTATGTTGATGTATTGGCAGCCAGCGGGATTGACCCGGCCAATCCGGTCGAGCCAGGCGATTTGACGATCATTAACCCCGATCCACAAACGATCTTCCGCCTGACGGATGAGCAGCCGCTCGCTGCGCAGCGTATCCGACTGATGGCTGTCGGACCGGCTGGGCTGCGCGATGTGCGTTTCTACCTGGATGGTAACCTGCTTGGGCAAGTCGATACCCCACCCTTTGAGATGTGGTGGCCACTTGTCGAAGGTGACCACCGTCTCTATGCCTCAGCGATCGATGCGGAAGGCGAGCGCGTTCGTTCTGCGGTGGTGACGTTCAGGGTAAACCCGGCGGAGTAGCCTCTTCAATCCTGCACAGTAGGTGCATGTTCCCACAGGAATTCAACACTTCTCGATTGTACAAAGCTCCATTGGTGATGGAAGTACGGGATATGACCACCTTCTGGATCGATATGAATTTCAACATGGGGCAAGTGCTCAACCATGTATTCCACGTGCTCAAGTGGAACGAGAGCGTCCTGCTGCCCGTAAACGGCGAAGACGGGTGCACGGATCGCTCGATAGTCTGGTTCGTTGGGAAGCTCAGCTTGGTGGTCAAGGTCGTTGAGTGTGCCCTCCCAGCGGGTGCTCATCGGTGCAGAAAAGCTGATCGACAGGATCAGGTGAGCCATACGCTCCGGGTCTGCCATTATCTCGTCAGCCAGAGACCCCAACGCATCCGGATCGACACGGGTATTCACAGCAACGTTTTGGATGACGACGCGCCGCGGGTTTAAGCGCAGAGCGAACTGTTGTATGTACCATCGCGAGAGATTGACCAGTATGGGTGGCAGTCTTCTAAAGGCGACCACACTTTTTGCGTGGTCATCAAGCGTCCATTTGCGGGTGATGGTGATCGCCATGATCATGCCCCATACGCGCTCTGGATGGCACTGGGCTAGTGCTAAGGCCGATGGCCCTCCACCCGACACGGCTAACAGTGCCACTGAATCAATCGCGAGTTCGTCAAGCAGGGCAGCGTACAGGTCAGCCTGGGATTCGGCGCTAACCAGTCCATTCAGTGGCGTACGCAGATAGCCTGGCCGAGAAACAGACAGAACCCTAAAGCCAGACTCGTTCAAAGACAGCATGTTGGCTACGCCTATGCCGAAATCGTACCCACCTGGTACCCCATGAAGGCTGAGCACCACAGGCCCTTCATCTCCCACCAGGGCGTATTCGATTGGTCCCATCTCGGTTTCGATGACCTGGCTGCCTGCGTTCAACGCGCTGGTCCGAGAAGAAAACCAGTGTGTATAGTTAAGAACGACGATAAAGAGGAATAGCCCAAGCCCCACCAACCCAATCACAGCGGGACCGTTCCAATCACACAGTCACACACCACAGAATCCTTTCGCCTCGGTATTGGTGCGTTCCTCTGTTGTCGTCCAGCGTTCAAGACGCATCCACCTCGAGTATATTGGCGCGACCTAGGTTTGTAGATCGCTAGATAGCGTTGTGTAATCATCTAAGATTATATCGCATGAAGTCGTTTGATCTAGAGGACATTGCAAAGTGGAAGCCACGTGAACGCATCGATGCCAAACTCAATGTCTTTGTCGATGAGAGTCAGTTAGATCAAACGTTCATGCAAATTGAGAGGTGTTCAGCGGATGCCGACTGTGATCCACATACTCTGTGAATTGAGGAGGCTTGGGGCGACACGCCGGTCGCCCCTATCTAACCAGCGAAGAATAGGGCAATAAATCATCCACTATTTCCCGCTAGGTCTACTTATTCCCTAAGTCCTGCCATTCGTGATGGAAGACCCCCTCTTGATCGACGCGCTCAAAGGTGTGAGCGCCGAAGAAATCGCGCTGCGCCTGAATCAGATTAGCGGGCAGGCGGGCGGTTCGATAGCTGTCGAAATAGGCGAGGGAAGCTGCCATCGCAGGCACAGGAATGCCGAGGTCAATGCCGGTCTTGACCACGTGCCGCCAGGCTGTCTGCCGGGTGGCGATGGCCTCTTTGAAGAAGGGATCAAGCAGCAAATTGGTCAGCGCCGGATTGTTTCGGTAGGCGCTGGTGATGTCGTTCAGGAAGAGCGCCCGGATGATGCAGCCGCCGCGCCAGATACGGGCGACCTCGCCGTAGTCCAGGCCGTAGCCGTACTCTTCATCGGCCAGCCGCAGCAGCACCATCCCTTGCGCGTAAGAGCAGATTTTCGATGCATAGAGCGCATCGTGTACGGCGTCAATAAAGGCTGGCTTGTCGCCCGTGTAGCTGCTGTCTGGCCCGCTGAGCTGCTGGGCGGCTGCGACCCGCTCATCCTTGAAGGAGGAGATGATCCGTCCGACCACTGCCGCGTTAATCGTCGGGATAGCCCCCCCGAGATTGAGTGCATCCTGGCTGGTCCACTTGCCGGTGCCCTTTTGCTTGGCCTTGTCTAGAATGACATCGACCATCGGCTGGCCGGTTTCTGGATCGGTGGTGGCGAAGATCTCAGCAGTGATCTCGATCAAGAAGGATTGCAGCACACCTTCGTTCCAGGTGGAAAAGACCTCGTGCAGCTCTTGTGCGCTCAGTCCCAAGCCGCGATGCAGCAGATCGTAGGCCTCTGCGATCAACTGCATATCGCCGTACTCGATCCCGTTATGCACCATCTTGACATAGTGCCCGGCGCTGCCCGTGCCTAGATAGGTGACACAGGGTGACAGGCTGCCATCAGACTCCGCGACCTTGGCTGAGATGTCAGTGTAAATCGGCTCGACGTGGCTGTATGCGCCGCGATCACCACCCGGCATGATACTCGGTCCACGTAGCGCACCTTCCTCCCCACCAGAGATGCCGACACCCAAGAAGTGGATTCCCTCTTCGGCCAATGCTTTAGTGCGGCGTTCGGTGTCACCATAGAGCGAGTTGCCACCATCAATAATGATGTCACCCTGGCCCAAATAGGGCTTGACTTGATCGATCACCGCATCGACTGCTGGGCCCGCCTTCACCATGATCATCACGCGGCGCGGCGACTTGAGCCGCCCGATCAGGTCTTCAATCTCATAGGCGGCCTCAATCGATTTATCGGCGGCGGGGCCGTTGATGAAGTCGTCTGTCTTGGCGGCTGTGCGATTGTAGACGGCTACTTGATAGCCGTTGTTCGCCATGTTCAGCACCAAGTTCTGGCCCATTACGGCCAAACCGATCAAGGCGATATCTGCGTTTGGCATGGAGTTTGTCCTCTCATTCCGCTTGTTCTTGTTCAATGGCTTGTTGGTCGGCGATGAAGCGCTCCACATCGGTGCGGGTGGGCATGGCACGTTGTGCTCCCGGCACCTTCACCGAGAGCGCCGCCGTCCCGTTCGCTAGCTTAGCCGCCTCGACCAGGCTCAAGCCCTCAGCAAGGCCGACCGCCAGCGCGCCGACAAAGGCGTCACCTGCGCCGGTCGCGTCTATCGATCTAACTGCATGGGGTTGGAGATGCACCCCCGGCTGATCCTCCTCGACCACCAGGGCACCTCGCGACCCCAAGGTCACCACGACAGCACCCGGCCCGCGCTTCAGCAGCCCACGAGCTGCTTTTTCCATCTGGCTCATGGTGGCTACGGGCATCCCCGTCAGCAGACCCATCTCTGGTTCGTTGGGGACGAGCACGGCCACCGATTCCAGCAGGCTTTCTTGCAAGGGGCGCGATGGCGCCGGGTTGAGGATCACCCCGGCGGCGATGTCTTTGGCCAGATTGGCGGCATGCATCACCGTCTCGATGGGCGTCTCAAGCTGCAAGACCACCCAGTAGTCTTTGATGACCTCCTGCGCGGCGTCGATGTCGGCTTCGGTCAGTCGGAAGTTGGCCCCAGAGGCCACGACGATAATGTTCTGCCCGATGCGGTCAACCGTGATGGTGGCCACGCCGCTGGGGGCTTCTGCATCGATGATCATGTAGTCGGTGTTGACGCTATTGTCTTGCAGATTTTTGAGCAGGCGCGGCCCGAATTCGTCTTCGCCAACGCGCCCGATCATGGTGACAGTCCCACCCATGCGGGCGGCTGCCACTGCTTGGTTGGACCCCTTGCCACCAAAGTAGGTGTTGAAATCGTCACCCAGAACGGTCTCACCGGGCTCTGGAATGCGGGGGGCTTGTACAACCATATCCATGTTGAGACTGCCAATAACGGTGATGCGAGGCTTCGTGGGCATAGCGTGGCTCCTTATGTGGGCTGGCTGATAGTCAGTCAAGCAGTGCGGACAGATGGCGGACGAAGTGGGATCGCAAGCCCTCTGTGTAGTCAGCGTGGTGCCGACGGAGAGTCTCTAGCAGGTCGTCACCGAAGGCATCCAACACCGAACCATAGGTCACATGGAGGATTTGTCGCGTGTTGGGATGATCCAACAGGGTGGGTAGCTGGTCGTCGGTTAGGCTGGCCATCGGCGGCATCTGATCGACCTGGCCAGAGACGATATAAGCACGCCGGTCATAGCCATAGCGACCGCGCACCAGTGCGCCGATTTCGCGCATCAAGTCGGGATGGGCGGCGGCCACCACGCGCAGCGCCTCAAGGTAGCTGGTACCGGAGGTCGCCACGTGCAGCAGCCCCTCACTGACGTCGGCCAGCAGCGAGTAAAGCTCGAACTTGTCTGAGCCGGATTGCAGGCGCAGCTTGTAAGGGCCATAGGTCTGGGCAATAGCGGCGTGGCCCCGCAAATCGCGTTCAAGGTGGCGGAGGTCACCTTTATACTCAATAGCTTTCTCAAAGGTGCCCACGAAACGCGGCGCGATGCCCACCCAGTCTACATTCAGCCGGATCAGCTCCCGTGCCAGAAAAACATGTTCGGCGTGGCGCAGCGGTCGCTCGGACTCATCGACGGCAATGGCGATCTCAAAGGGCTGGCCACTCTCTTGCAGGTGCCGTACCATGCGAACGATGTGCGTGATGGCATTGCCCAGTTTGACGATCGTCCGCACGATCAACTCCCGATCGAAGCGAATCACCATGAAGCCGGTATCAATCTCTTTGTTGAGGTACTCGCGCTCAATGTCGGCTTGCGTGCGGTTGAGCGTCTCCCAGTCGATGCGCATCAGCTTGAAGGCAATCGTCTTCAGGTCGTCTAGCTCGGCGGCAGTATCCACATGATCGTTGGTATCCAGCGTGAAAGTCGTGAAGCCGGCGTTCAGGGCGGCATTCAGGTCCTCTGGTGAGCGCAGGCGATGGGCATCAGCGCCCAGCCCAGCCTGCCAACCCGCCTCAAAGGCCCCGAAGCTGGCAGCCGTCATCACCTCGCCCCACTTACGCCGGGTACGGCCTAACTCACGGGTGGACTGCTGGGCAAAGACCGGCCAGATGTCTGCGTCGGGGTACTGCTCTCGAATGGCCTGTATGGCCTGCACGTGTCCAGGCGTGGCTAGACCCAGCCGATCGCCAAATCCGAAGGAGGTTGCCAGCCCCAGTGGTACTGGCTTCAGCCAGGGAAGCGCGTTGCGCAGGGCGCGGGCGCTGCCCTCGGTGGCGGCAGCATGTTTGACAAGAAAGCCATCCCGGAAGGGGACGGCCTCACCTTGAAACTGGTCCAGTTGGGCGGGGTCTGCTGAAAGCAGGCCCACCTGCTGGCTGCCGTCCGGGTGGCCTTCGAGCCAGTAGGCCGCGCCATCGTGGATGGTCAGAGAACTGGGGATTAGCCAGTCTCCAAAGGCCTCCCGCAGCGCAGCCTCAAGATCGAAGGGAAACGCGTAATCGCTCATTGAATCTACCAGT
>JAADYZ010000351.1 GCA_010092775.1 Chloroflexota bacterium | reverse complement strand
TGCCCACCCACACTCCAGTTACGATCTGGGGTGTGTAGCCAATGGCCCAATTATCGCGAAAGTCGTTGGTCGTGCCGGTCTTGACCGCCGCTGGCCGATTGATCAGCAGGGCGCTGTTTTCGCCCACACTGGAGCGGCGTGCTAGGTCATCGGACAAAATGTCTGTGATGAGATAAGACAGGCCAGGATCAGTGACCGGGCTGCTGCTGAAGGTATTGCCCTTACCATACTCCCAGAGAATTTGACCGCTGCGATCCTCGACACGCAGCAGCGTGGCGGGGTTGAGAGTGCGGAAACCTGGGCGTCGATCATCGGGGGCGATGGGGCGACCGACCATCGTGCCCATATTGGCCATGACGCTGTAGGAGTAGGTCATATCGTAAAGGGTGACTTCACCCCCGCCTAGAGTCAGGGCCAGTCCATAATTGTTGACCCCGCGGTCCAGGCTGTTGATTCCCAAGGCATGCGCGGTCCGGATCACATTGTCGATGCCCACCCACTCCAGAACCTCGACCGCAGGTACATTGTAGGAATTTGCCAGGGCACTACGGATGCTTTGTGGGCCATGAAACTCACGATCGAAGTTCTCTGGAACGTAAGGCTGGTTGCTCCCAATATCGAAGGCTGTCCGCACATCGAGGGTCATTGTGGCGGGAGTATAACCCTGTTCGAAGGCGGTTAGATAGGTAAAGGGCTTGATTGCAGAACCCGGCTGGCGTTCGGCAAAGGCGACGTTGAAGTTTCCATCAATATTGTCATCGAAGTAGTCCAGGCTGCCTAATAGAGAGAGCACCTCGCCAGTGGAGGGGCTCATCACGACGATAGCGGCGTTGCTGACTTGATGATCGACATTCCAATCGACCGCATCCAAGGGATGTAGATAACGAGCGGCAATGCAATCTGAGCCATCGGCGGCGGGTACCACAGTCGTTGGAGCCTGTCCGGAAAGACGCGCTACATGGGTCTGTGCGGCACATTCTACTTGAAGCTGGAGATCGTAATCGAGTGTGGTATAAACGACCAATCCACCTCGATAGACCAATTCCGCGCCGAACATGCGCTCAAGCTCTTGGCGGACTGCAATCGAGAAGTGGGGGGCGCGCAGGTCAAAGCGCTGCTGGGGTTGGTGGACCACCAGAGGCGCTTCATAGGCCGCGCTGGCCTCGGATGAGGTGAGATAACCTGCTTCAACCATACTGTCCAGCACGACGCGCTGACGCTGTTTGGCGGCCTCATAGTTATCAATCGGGTTGAGGCTAGGTGATTGTGGGATGGCTGCGAGCATGGCCGCTTCGCCGACGGTCAGTTCGCTGACGGATTTATCGAAGTAAACCTGTGCGGCG
This sequence comes from Chloroflexota bacterium, assembly GCA_010092775.1. Lineage (GTDB taxonomy): Bacteria > Chloroflexota > Anaerolineae > Aggregatilineales > UBA3940 > TC-71. The sequence continues at coordinate 9,744 of JAADYZ010000351.1, read as the reverse complement.
GCTTCAACCCCGTAAGCCAGATTTCCATAGAAGTTGGTATTAAGATACCACTCCAGAATCTGATCTTTACTGTACTCGTTGCTAATCCGCACAGCGAGTATCAGCTCTCTGATCTTACGGTCAACAAGCTGCTGCGTGCGGTCTTCGGGTTCAATCAAGACGTTCTTGACCAACTGCTGAGTGATCGATGAGCCGCCTTGAATAGGGAGGCCACGAAAGTTGTTCCATAGAGCGCGAGCAATACCTGCTGCGTCATAGCCAGGATTCTCGTAGAAGGAGCGGTCTTCAATGGCGATGGTGGCGTCCTGCAAATGTGGTGGGATGTCGGTCAGATCGACCCAGGTGCGATCCCCCCCTAGTGGGTCAATGATCTCATATAGGAGATGGTCGCCGCTGCGATCGTAAATCTTCGTGGTCTCAAAGTCGTCCTCGACTGCCGCAATCGCCCCTGGTTCCGGAAGCTGTTGGGCGTAGAAAGCATAGACGCTAACCACCGTTCCAACCCCCGTCAAGGCACCCAGCAGGTTGATGCCCAGGAAAGCCAGGAAGGCAATCGCGATCCAACGAAGCACGAGGGTGCCACCGGTCTGATGCTGCTTGCGTCGTTCTCGCCTGCGTTTGACGATGCGTCGTGTGGATGTCGCCATGTCGCCCTCTGTGTAATGGATTTACATGAATATGTGTTAAACGTTACGCGAAGCCTGTGAATAAGTCCAAAAATCGCCATTAAGATTTCGATAAAACAGAGCGTATCGATTGAAAAAAGATGCGATTATATATAAACTGTCCTTAAGTTGCAATGTTGTTTTAAGCTATGGGCCATTACATTGTTCAACTAAACTCCGGCACTTGGATCGCAACGACTCTTTGACACAGTGTTACGATCCAAAGATACCACGTCTTGTGGAATCTACCATTTCGACTGCGTCTGACTTCACCTCACTCGCAGCAGAAAACGTTCCATTGGTCAGGCCGATGCGGCGTCGGAGCAGCTCACGGCTGAGACTTGGCCTGGCACGCTTGTACAAAGGAGGTCAGCGGTTACCCGCGAAACTACTATGGAAGACAAACCGAAGCACGTCGTCGTCGTAAGTCAGGATAATGAGGGGCTTGACACCTTAGGTGAGAAGCTTCTCGTCAATGGTTTCGAGGTCGCTGTAATACCTGATGGACAGGGAGCGCGTCGGCACATCGATAAGAATGGCCTGCCGCACATCATGATCATAGACCTACGCCTACCCGACATGGATGGCTTAGAACTATGCCAAGACCTGTTCGATGTTGCAGGACTACCCATCATTACCCTGTCTGGTAGTGATACGGCGAACGCAGAAGAGGCAGTCAAAGCACTTCAATATGCCGATGACTATATTCGCACGCCCTTCTCCACCGATGAGATGGTCATGCGAATCCGTCGCATCTTGAGCCGCATTGACGACTTCAGCTATGCGGACAGCCGACCCTTTGAGGTCTATGAAGGCTTCACCATCGATCTGGCCCGTCGTGAGGTGAACATTCATAATGCAGTCAAGAAGTTGACCCCCACTGAAAATGCGCTGCTGCACGTTCTGGCGACGCATTGGGGCCATGTGGTTGATGCCGATACGCTCATCGAGCGTGTTTGGCGGACATCTCCAATGGATAGCGATCGCAATGCGCTGCGCGTCCACATGCATCGACTGCGCCAGAAGCTAGAGCACAATCCAGACATCCCCCCGGTGATTGTCACCGAACGCGGGGTGGGTTACGCTTTAGTTAAGCCTCAAACCGAAGTGTAGTAGGATATCGTCAGAGAGGGTGGTCACAGCGAGAAGTGGATCACCCTCTTCTTATTCTTGCATGAAGGTGCCCAAAACCACGTGGTCACCGATCAGGTCCCCAGTCCGATCGCGTATATCAAGCCTCTCCAACGACGGCCAACTGTACATCACCACCCACAGTTGATACTCTCCAGGGGGCAGCTCATCAGTGAGCTGAAAGCCATAGTTGTCGCGCTGCGGGATGCCTGGCATCCATTGGGATGTAGGAGCGAAACCATTTTGTGGTGTTGTGTCGCGCTGTAGCACTGGGAGGCCGTTTGGCCCGATGACAAAAACAGCCACCGTATAGTCCTGCTGAATAAGGTCTTGAGCTTCCCACAGCAGCGACACACCGATCCGATCTTCCTCATGCCTGATGTCAGACCCCACTAGCAGGATATCCTCACCGAAACGGAGATTGAGCATCTGCTCCGGCATGGTATCAGCCAGCGGGGCGCGCCAGGGATAGTAGGCCACCAATCGGACGTGCTGGCCAAAATCCTCAATGTAGTAGGGATACATGTACTTCGATATCGCCCACTCAACGGGACGATTCGCACAGGGAACCAGGGGGCTGTTGTCCACAACCAGCCAGACTGGTTGATCATTGGCCAGCCGACCACCTGGAGCTACATTTTCAATCGCCATTTGCCGGGCCTGTGGATGGATCAATTCCTCCACTTGATCCGACTGCACAGCAGGCTGATGATCGCAGCTATAGCGCGCTCCGGGAGAGGTGGGCAGTGCATACCAAATGGCGTCACCTTTATAGTAGTTCATGAAGTTCAGTGCATAAGAATCCTGCGACAGCATGATGTGGTGATCCGCGTTGACAGCGAGCAGGCTTTGATGCAGTGCACGTAGGTCTGGATTCTGCCCTTGGTAACGTGGATCGTCGTTGATGCGCCACAAACTGAATAGAACAACGGCGGCTATCCATAAAGGCATCGACCAGATGAGAACTGGTACAGGTTTTGGCGGGAGCGCAGACGGTCTGGCTAGGATGGCCAGCAAACCAGAGACGGTCATCAAGGCAATCAAGATCACCGCAAGGACAGCGATGTCGGCGTTAGGCGTCCACCAGGCAATGTCTGGCTGAGAGCCAGGCAAATAAAAGAAAGAGCCGAAGGCTTGTGACCAGCGAAAGGTCCAAATCCCCGCTTGTTCCCAGGGGGCCTGCCCCGTGTTGCGGATGATGTAGCCATCATAGCTGGCCCAAAACACCAGATTCCCGGCCAGTTGGATCGCGAAGCCGATGAAAGCCAGTACGATCAGCCCGATCTGAGCGACGATCCTTTCGTGGTTGAGCAGTCTGTCGATCGCTGGCAGCGCTGCGATCATCAAGAAGGGGACCAAGGGCACCATGTAGCGAGCCCCCCAACCCTGACCACCAAACCACAATTCCTGCAAGACAGCGGCATAGACCAGGGCAAACCATAGTGTTAGACCAAGCGGCAGCCAGGTTTCGCGCCAACGTTCGCGCTCAGCCAGGAATGGCCCCGTTAGCGCCAGCAACAGAATAGGGGAGAACCACCAGATACCTTTGCCCGGACTGAGCAAATAGCCCGCAATACCCGGCCCGGCTGTGCTTAGGCCGCTCAAAAGCTGACCAGCGCGGCGGGCAATCTCATATCGAGCATCAACGCCCTGGAACATCTCACGAAAGATGAATAGGCTCACAGCCAACCCAATGCCTAGCAGCAGGCCCACGCCTGCGATGATCAGGACTTGGCGCCGATAGCGCTGAACGATCTGCCAACCTGGATAAGCAAGCAAAACAAGGGCAGGCAAGGCAATCAGGGTGGACTCCTTGCTCAGCAGGGCAACAATCAAGGCTAGCCCGGCGAAGGCCATCCAGCGTCTCTGGCGGCGCTCCTCGTTGGTCAGCGCGCGGCGCCAGCGCTCCAGAAAGAAGGCCGTCGTCAGCAAGCCCAGGGTCGCCAGCGGCTCGCGGAAATATGTGTTGGCATAAGGCCAGGCGATAGTAGTGAGGCCAAACAACAGCGCCGCAACGAGTGCGGTCCGTTCCGAATAGCCCAACTCTCCGACATAGTAGAACAACAGCATCGTCGTTAGCGTGGTGATGATCGGATTGAACAGAAAGAGCGCGTGAGCGTTGCCTACGAAGGGGAGGTGATAGGCGACCCAATATAGGGGCACCGACAACAGCGGTTGGGCTGGCTCTACATCTGTGGTTTGGAGATCCGTGCGCTCATAGACGGTTTGATTAAGCTGTAGGTCCTTGGCAGAGGGGCGAATGGCAAAGGTGTCAGTGGTATCCATGATGAACAGCTCGTCAATGCTGCGTGGGACACCACTATAAGTTATGAAATAGGAGAGGAAAAGCAGGCCGCCCAGGGCTAGCGCGAGAGCCAGGCGGCGCAGGCGAGGCGCATCAGTCGACATAAGCAATCAACGTCATCCGTCTGCTGCGGGAGCCTCGATGGCTTTAGCGGCCTCGTATTGGGCAAAACGCCATTCCAACCAGACCAAAGCGGCGATGAACAACAGTGCCAGCCCACTCAGAATCATCAGGGCTTGTGGGCGATTGGCATCCGGCAGCATCACAGCGAGCAGCCCCAGGGCTGCTGCTACCAGATAAAGCGTCATCACAGCGCGGGAGGTCGGCATCCCTATAACGTTAGCCAATCGATGAGAGGTGTGATCTTTCCCACCGTGGTAGGGGGCAATACCTCGGCGTAGTCGAGAGATAATCACCAGGGCCATGTCAAATATTGGCACGCCTAGAATGATGATGGGGATCATCCAGGTGATGTCTTGCGGGCGGCCTACAAACTCCAGCTTGATCCCTAGGATGGCCAGTACGAAGCCCAACAGCAAACTGCCTGCATCACCCATGAAGAGCTGGGCCGGGTTGAAATTGTAGTAGAGGAAGCCGACACAAGCACCAGCTGTTGCAGCAGCCAGAGTGGCGACCAAACCGAGGCCCTCGTTGCTGGCAATAATGAAGAAGAACCCGGCAGCCACCATCGACAGTCCGGCGGCCAAACCATCCATGTTGTCCTGGAAATTGATCGCGTTGCAGATGCCGATTACCCACAGGACAGTGATCGCGATGTTGAGAATCGGTGACGCGAAGATTTGCACCTGTATCCCCGCCAGAATCAGGATGGCAGTAGCGAGAAGCTGCCCGCCGAGCTTTGGCAGCGGGGCCAGAGTGAAGCGATCATCAATAACGCCGGTTGCAGTCATAATGGTTGCGCCGCCAATGACAGCGGCCATCTCAATGAAGACATTATCAACACAGCTGATCAGCACTGTTGTAACCAGACCCACGTAAATGGCAACCCCCCCCAGCAGCGGCGTCGGCGTGATGTGGAGCTTACGGGCGTGCGGCTTATCGACAAAGTTGATCGACTGTGCAAAGCGCTTGACCAAAGGGGTCGCGATAAAGGAGATCAAACCGGACGCGAGAATCAGCGGGATGAATTGGCTCATGATGGCGTTTCTTTACTCGGATGACCTTGCTTTTCAGCGAGCAGGCGTCGATATAACTCGCGCATATCATCTAACAGTCGTTGGGGGTGGTAGGTTTCCAGTACACTTGTTTGGGCCTGGTGCAGACGATCCCGATCCTGATCTGCCAGCGCAGCCGCGAGGGCTGTGGCCAGAGCGACGGGGTCATCAGGTGCCACCAGGCGACCGAGTTCCCCATCAGCCAGGACATCTGCAACACCACCAACATGAGTGGCCACGACGGGGATGCCTGCGGCCATCGCTTCGATCAAGGTGAGTGGCGTACCCTCATTGATTGAACTCAGCACAACTAAATCCAAATCTGCGTATACGGCGCGCATATTGGTTTGCCATCCGGCAAAGTGAACCTTGTCGATCAGCCCTGGACGCTGTACCTGCTTTTCTAGGTCCGCCCGGCATTCACCGTCACCGACGATCACCGCGTGTACGTTTGGATGATCTGGTATAACAAGCGCCAGAGCGTCCAGGAAAAGCGCATGATTCTTGATCGGAACCAACCTCCCAATCATACCGACCAGGGTGGTCTCTGTCGAGAGGCCAAGCTGCTGGCGCAAGGAACCCCGAAGCGTTGTCAGGTTCGTGTAGGGTTCCAGGTGAAGAGCCAAAGGTGAAACATAGATCTGATCTGCTGGGCTGATGCTGTAATGCACGAGATCAGCCTTGACGCGTGGGCTGATGGTGAGGATGCGCGTGGAGAGTTTAGCGGCAAGCCGTTCGAGCCAGATAAACAGTTGTGTCTTGGTTCGTCCGAAATAGCCGTGAAAGACATGCCCATGAAAGGTATGCAAAATCACGGGCACACCACACAGATACGCCGCCAATCGTCCGAGCCAGCCTGCTTTGGCAGTATGGGTGTGAACAATATGCGGGCGCTCCTGCCGAATCAAACGAATGAGATGCAGCAGCGTACCTAGGTCCGCCAGGGGGCGGATTTCGCGTTGCAGTGAGGGCACGAGGATAGGCTTTAACCCTGCCTGCTCAGCGATATAAGCCATGTCGCCTTCTTCAGTGCTGGGCTGCCCAGCAATCAACAGGCTTTCAAACTCGCTATCGTTCAAGCCTGCTGTCAGCGTGGTGATATACACCGCAGGACCGCCGATGTTCAGGCGCGCAATGATCTGCATCACCTTGATGCGGGTCATGCTTGTTGGGCAGTCTCGCGATACCAGGCGACGGTCTGTTCAAGGCCATCCGAGAAGGAAATCTCAGGATCGTAAGCAAGCTTCTCGATCGCCTTATCAATATCGGCCCAGGAATGCTTGATGTCCCCTTCGCGGGGTGGTCCGTGTACAGCATCCACTGTCGCACCAGTGAGCCGCTTAAGTTGGGTTGCCAGCTCATTCAATGAGGTGCGCCCACCTTGCGCCACGTTGAAGACCTGCCCGGCAACCTGATCTGCTGGGCGCGAGGCCGCCAGAAAATTGGCAGCTACCACATTAGCGATATAGCTGAAGTCACGCGTTTGCTCACCATCACCGTGAATCGTCGGTGGTTGGTCTTGCACATAAAGGTCGATGAATTTGGGAATGACAGCGGCGTAAGCGCTGTTGGGGTCTTGGCGCGGGCCAAACACATTGAAATAGCGCAAACAGACTGTCTCCAGCCCATAAACTTGATAGAAGACCTGGGCGTAGTACTCATCCGCTAATTTGTTGACAGCATAGGGTGAGATAGGCTTAGGTGTCATCGTCTCGACTTTGGGGATGTTAGGGTCTTGATCGCCATAAACAGAGGATGAGGAAGCGAGCACAACGCGTCGCACCCCAAGATCACGCGCGGCAAGCAGTACCTGCAAGGTTCCGGTGACGTTCACATCGTGCGACAGCAGGGGGTCTTCGATTGAGCGCGGGACGGAGGGCAATGCCCCTTGATGGAAGATCACTTCAACGTCGCGTGCTGCCTCACTGATCTGCCCAGCGTCTCGAAAGTCGCCTTCTATCATCGTAATTTGATCGAGCAGGTCAGCCAAATTGGATAGGCGGCCTGTACTCAAGTTGTCGATGACACGGACTTGATGGCCATCCGTCACCAACTTTTCAACCAGGTTTGAGCCAATAAAGCCAGCCCCACCAGTCACGAGCATTTGTGCCATACCACACTCTATCCTTAATCGTCAAAGATGCGCTGCATCCAGATTTCGAGCGCCAGCAGTGTCCAGATGGCATGAGTGAGGGATGCATTGCGCTGTTCGTGGGCATTCAGCAGGCTGCGCAGCGCTTCGGGATTTAGCAGGCCATGCCGGTTCGAGCGCGGTCCAAGCAGCACATCGTTCACCCAAAGCATCAAGTCGCCACGCAGCCAATCCCCTAGTGGGGGATCAAGGGCTTGTGTTCGGCGCTCCATGATGCGGCGAGGAATCAGGTCTTGCATTGCCCGCCGGAAAATGTATTTGGGTGTGCCCCGCTGTAACTTCCAGCCTGGAGGGACGTCTGCGACGAAGCGCATCAACAGGTGATCTAGGTATGGAGCTCGCATCGCGACCGACGCCGACATGCCCGCCTGATCGAGTTTGGGCAGGGTATTGTTGACCAGCGAGGTCTTGAGGTTCGCGTCAAGGAGCTGGCTGAGCATTTCATCACGATTGCTGGCGGGCTGGGCTGGGAAAAGCTGTTGATAAGTGGCCACGGCCTGGCTGACCTGGTCCTCGTCCATCATTTCAGCCAGCCACTCAGGTGGCGTGGCCGCCACCCACTCTAGATAACGCAGCGGGATGGGCAGCGACGACGATGATAAGATGCGTGTCGCCCGCAATTGGAAGCTGCCTGATACTTGCGGCAAGCTGTTGAACAGCCGTCGCAGTACATTTTGTGGTTGGTCCGGTAAGCGGTTGAGCACTTCTGAAAACTGGACCGCGTTGAAGGGGACCGATCCAGCGAAGATGTCATCTGCTCCGTCAGCCGTGAGCAGAACACCGATATGATCCCCAATGCGTTGCGTCAAGAGGCTCAGGGTGAGGAAGCTGGGGTCACCAATTGGATGATCACAACGGTACAGGACTTCTTCAATGAGCTGCTGGGGCGGATCATTGATTTCAACGGCACGATGGTCGCTAACATAGGTAGCTGAAATGCGGCGTATGGATTGATCGGTGCCGCTCCCGGCAGCTCCTGTAAATTCCAGGGAGGTTGTTGGAATCCGCCCGCTTGCTTCTTCGCTGACTAGGGCGAGCAGGGCCGTCGAATTGAGATCACCGTCCAAAAAGACGCCAACAGGTCGATCTGCATCCAGGCGCAGGCGGACACTCCAGCGCAAATGGGCCAGCAAATCGGCGGTGATGTCATCTTCTGGGCGCTCATCGTCGGTGGCCGTCGGGGCGTAGGGCTCCCAGTAAGGCGAGATGCGCAGAGTGCCATCGGGATCGCTCAAATTGACTTGCAACATACTGCCAGGTGGTAGTGACCGCACTCCTGACAAGAGGGTTTGCGGTGCGGGTACATAACCTAGCAGCAAATACATGGAGACGGTCTGCATATTGAGCTTGGTGGGGACAGCGGGGTGTGCAAGCAGGGCCCGCAGTTCGGAGGCGAAGATTATCGCGCCGGGCACCCGGGCATAATACAGTGGCTGCTCGCCGAGGCGATCGCGCATCAAGGTGAGCTTCTCGCCACTGACATCCCAAATGGCCAAAGCGAACTTGCCACGAAATGCTTTGATGAAGTTAGGTGCGCCGTATTGCAGATAGGCTTGCAGCAGTGTCTCAGCATCCCCGCTTGATGCAAACTTGCGTCGCATGGCCTTAAGCGGGGATCGGATGCTTTGGTGATTGTAGATTTCACCATTGAAGGTGATCCAGGCGCGTTCTTGTGGACCGGCGTTTGCATAAGGAGTGTGTTCAACGTGAAGCGGCTGTCGATCTGCCTCTTCTGGAGCGTGGATAAACATAGCGGCGTGACCCAGCGCGCAAGGTCCATCGACCACAACCTGCCAATCGTCGGGTCCACGATGATGAAGCTGGGCCAGCATGTGTTCAATGTCCGTCGGGTTGGGTGTCTCTCCGCGCAGAGAGATCATCCCACAAATGCCACTCATAACTTGCCTCTGCTCACTTTGACGATCCCACCAAGTTTTGATAGACAGCCACTGTGCGCTGCACCATCCGCTCCACGCTGAATTGATCCGTCAAACGACGGTAGCCAGCTTCACCAAACGCATGAGCTTGCGCTGGGTTGTTTAGCAGAAGAAGAAGCGCGTGAGCCAACTCAAGATGGTCGTCTACAGCTACAAGATAACCCGTCTGCCCATCTTCCACAATCTCAGGCAGCGCACTCACCCGGCTGGCGACTAGGGGACGGCGGCTGTTCATTGCTTCCAGCGTTACCAATCCGAAACCCTCATGACGAGAGGGAATAGCAATGACGTCGCAGGTTGGCATCAGCGAGGCCGCATGATCAATCCAACCAGTGAAATGGGTCGCGCTTTCCAAGCCTAGATCAATACAGAGCGTCTC
>JAADYZ010000045.1 GCA_010092775.1 Chloroflexota bacterium | reverse complement strand
GCCATTCCTCTCGATTCATATCATCCGCTGTTGGCCCGCCCGCGATCATGCCGACCAGGTAATCACCTTCGATCCCCTCAGCGCTCAGCACCGATTGATCCGCGGAAATCGCCCCTCCGATGATGGGGAGCTGATGGCCGCTATCCGCCATCTGTTTGAGGAATTCAATCGCATCCATCCCGCCCAAAGCGACAAACAAGGCATCGATGTCCTCCGGTAGTGCGGCGATCATCTCACTGAAGTCATAGCTCATGACAGGCACCCAGAATTTGCGCACGATACTACCACCCGCCTGGCAGAATTCGAAGGTGAAGGTGCCCACCTGGGCAAAGGGGAAGGAATACTGCTCGCCCAAGGTGGCGATGCGCCGGTAGCCAAGCTGCTCATAGGCGTAGCCGCCCAGGCCCGCGACCGACTGGCCGCCGTTGTAGTTGAAGCTGAAGAAGTTGGGCGATCCTTCAGGTAGGGTGAGGTTTTGCGCGCCAGATGCACCGTTGAGAAAGGTGCGATCCGGGTAGGACCGCGAGAGGTTACGCATCATCAGGCCCTCGTTTCCGGAAAGGGGGCCAATGACCAAGTCAATCTGTTGATCGTTCAGAAGCTGCTCAGTGACGTTGCGGGTGCTTTCCGGGTCGCCATAGGTCCCCTCGACCGTGAACCTGATCTCGTGCCCACCGACCGCGCCACCGACCTCCGCGATCGCTAGCTCGACGCCGCGAATGCTGTCTTCGCCAAGAACTTGGAATGCACCGTGTAGGGTTGTGATGACCCCGATGTGAATAGCCATACGTTTTTTGCCTTTGTTTGGGAGTGGATACCTGTTCCCATTATCGGGGTGGCTGGACGCCGGTGCAAGATACTGTAATAGTCTGGCAAGGTGTTGCATCGCTCGCCTTTCGCCTGAAGCGTGGCATAATGGGCGTGCACTAGCGTCACGGCCCGCAAACGGACTCCATCATGTGGCTCATCATTGGTCTGCTGTCGCCCTTCTTCTTTACGGCGACCAACTATCTTGATAAGTATATTCTCACCAGGGAGATACCCAATCCGCTGGCCATGCCGATTATCACGGCACTCGTCAGTGCAGCATATGGCGTCATCTTCTGGATCGTAGGTGGCTTCACGTGGATCAATCCGCTGGATGCGGGTCTGGCTATGCTGGGTGGGATGACGGGCCTCTTTGCATCCGTCCTCTATTTTCAGGTGATCAAAGCGACGGATGAGGTGAGCGTGTTTGTCGTGCTGCTTCAGATTACGCCCTTGTGGGTGCTGCTGCTCTCTTTCGTGCTGCTCGGTGAGCGACTAACCTGGGTGCAGCTTCTGGCCTTCTTTATGATCCTGACGGCAGCGGTGGGGCTGTCGCTGCGCCAGAGCGAAGCGGACGGCTCGGTCTTGGCTCGCCTGCTGAAATCACGCGAACTGTTGTGGGCTGTGGCAATCACAGCACTGTTCTCCGTCGGGGTAATCACCTTTCGCTACGTATCGGGGAGTTACGGCTTCTTCCAATTGGCCGCTTATGAAAGCTGGGGATTGGGAATAGGCGGGATTATCTTGTATAGTATTTCCCCGAAGGTGCGAGGAGCCTTTGTTGAGACACTGCCGATTCTGAGCCTGCGGGTCTTTGGTCTGGCTGCCCTCAACGAGACCTTTTTTGTTGCGGGCAAAACCAGCCGATTGGCCTCCGTCAGTCTGGCACCCTCCGCAGCATTAGCGGCGGTCTTAGGCAGCACACAGGTTTTCACGGCGATACTGATCGGCTGGCTGCTCTCTGTCTTGGTGCCCTCCATCTATCGAGAACGTATTGGGGCTGCGGATTTGCTCACAAAAGGGGCATGGGCAGCCGTGATTTTAGGGGGGATTATCCTCTTACAATGATCACACCCATACCAAGCAACCGTCAGGAGCGCTGGGACTGGATCGAGTCTTTCTTGCAAGAATGGCGTCCGCGCATCCCGGCGTCTCCACAACAGCTCGATCGCCAATTTGCCTCGATGGACAACGTCGATCGCTTCAGCCTGCCCCAATCGATGACGGAGTGGTACCGCCTGGTAGGGAGGCAGCTTGAGTCCGTCGTCTACCAGAATCACTTCTTCCCACCCGATGCTTTGAAAGCGATGGGCGACATGCTGGTGGTCTGTGTCGAGCATCAGGGCACCGTTCGTTGGGCGATCCGGCTGGATGACCGGGAGGCGGAAGACCCCCCCGTCTTTCAAGACATCAAGAATACACCTGCCATGAACGGCGGTCCGCGTTGGAAGCAGGTCAGCTACAGTTTCTCTGAGTTCGTGGTGCAGTTGGTCATTCTTGAGACGATGGCCTTTGCAGGCTATCGTGCCAACGGCGTCCTCGAACGGAGCGGCGCAGAGGAGATCGAGAATACCTACAGCCGTCTCAATCTGCCCGATACCTATTGGCCTGGCAATCCGACCCGCTTTCTGGTTGACGGCGACCGGCTGCTGCTTCAGTTGGATTACGGGGTGCCGCGTTCCTGGTTATGGATTGCTGCGCACGATCGGGAGACTTTGTTCGCCGCCGTCGAAGCGCTCGACGTGGATTGGCAAGACATCACGACCGCTGATGATGCGTCAAGCTAATCGTAACGTAGCCTGAGCAGCCATGTGTTGTTTGTATCCATAAGTCCGTTCACTCTCATCGCAACAGCAAGGAAATAACCTCATGACAAGCGGCGACATCATCGGGCTTGTGCTGTCCTATGTTTACGCCTTTGGGATGCTATTCATCGTAGAATCAATCGGTCGCCGCCTGGAATGGCCGCTGTTTGTCACGCGCAAACTGGTTCACATCGGTGCTGGTCTGTGGATTTGGGCGATCCTGTTCTTCTTTGATAACTGGACTTTTGGCATTATCCCCTTTGCGACCTTTATCGTTTTGAACTACATCTTCTATCGTCAGCAATCCTTCAGCGCGATGGATGATGAGGAATCCACCCCAGGTACCGTCTACTTTGCTATCTCGATCACCATTCTTTTTGCCTTGCTGTGGCGCACAGGTGATGGGGCCATCGACCGGGTGCCGATTGCAGCAGCAGGTGTGATGGCCATGACCATTGGCGATGCCTTCGCCAGCCTGATCGGCAGGCGCTATGGCAAAAACGAGTACACATTTTTCGGCCACACCCGGACTTATGAAGGCAGCGCTGCCTTTTTGATCCTGGCTTTCTTTGCGGTCTTTTTGACCCTGTGGCTCAGCTCTGGCTCGGCCCTGAGCCCTAACAGCCCCCCTATCCCCATTGGCACGGCCTTGATCATGGCGCTGGTCGGTACCCTGGTAGGGGCAGTCGCCGAGGGTATAAGCCCGGCAGGCACCGACAATCTCAGTGTGCCACTGGCTGTGGCCTTAGCCTTGTTCTTACTGAGCCTTGTGCTTGTCTGAGAGACCACCATGCATGAACTTGCCGTTACGCAAAGCCTGTTGAATATCGCGCTGGAACACGCTGAGCAGGCGGAAGCCAAACAGATCACCCGCCTGACGATTGTCATGGGCGATCTGTCGTCCTTCGTCAACGAATCGGTGCAGTTCTATTGGGACATCATCGCAGAGGGCACGATCGCCCAGGGTGCCGAACTGGCCTTCAAGCGCATCCCGGCGCAGTTCGAGTGCCAAAACTGCGGTCACAGCTACTCACCGCTGCGGGGCGAATTGCACTGCCCCCAATGTGGCAGTCCCAACGTCAAGGTGACCGGCGGCGATGAGTTTCGCCTGGAGTCCATTGACGTTGAGACTTAGCTGGCATGGGCGGGCCTATTCGTGCTGATCAAACATGATCGCGTTCTGATCAGGGTCCAGCATGATGAAGTGATCCGGCCCACTGCCCGACTCATCGGCTTCCTTTTCGAAGCTGCTGATCCCTTGCTTCTTTAGTTCTTTCTGAATAGCCCGTGCGTCAGTTGGGTTGAAGGTCAAGATGTTGTGCTCGAACATCCCCTGGAACAACCCGATGGTGGTCGTTCCACTTTGTAGGATGACCCAGTTTTGCTCCTCAACACCATCGATTTGCTTGAAGCCAAGCTTCTCATAGAACGCACGCGATGCTTTCAAATCTTTTACGGCCAGGCTAACAGAGAATTGTCCAAGGTCCATGTGTTGTTTGCTCCTGTCATCACTCGAATAGACAAACCCTAAGCGACCAGATCGACCACAGGAATGGCGCAGTCCAGATCGTAGTCTGACCAGCCCAACTCCATCGGCTGCCGGCGATAGAGTTCCATCGCCGGGAAGTTGGCAGGCTGGTAGCGACTGCGCGGCAGCCAATAGCGAAACAGGTATTGCCAGGCCCGGTCCACCACCCTGATGTCTCCTGCGCAGTGGATCGCTGCGATGCGTTGGGCGGGCAGTTCTGTCATGCTAACCGGCTCGACCACGTTGATCTGCTTGGCCAACGCGTCGGTCAGGCCAAGCCCGATGTCGTAGCTGCATTGGGCCAGCGGCGTGATCGTCGGGTCATCCTGCGACATGCCGATCAACGTCCAGGCCAGTGGATCAACCCCCTGGCTGCGGGCCCAGGTCAGCAGGTCCTCGTAGGCCTGCACCACGCCGGACGCTGCGTAGGAATCGAAGACCCGGATGTAAGCATAGCACTGTTGGGGAAGCTCACGCAGGGTCACGCTGAAGGCTCCTTCGTCGTCAATGTCGCTCAAGGTGCCTAAAGTGTAGACCGGAAGGCCATCTAAGATTTGACCATTCTTGCTCTCTCGCAGCGGGGTATGCCGATCCCAGCGGCTGGCAGCGATCCCAAAACGCTTCTTGAATGCACGCGAAAACACCGCCAGCGACTTGAATCCACTGGCCAGGGCGGCGTCGGTGAGGCTCATGCGCGGGGAGGAGCGCAGCAGCGCTGTCGCTCGATCCAAACGAACGCGCTGCACAAACTGGTTGAGCGTCTCACCGACGATCGAGCGGAAGATACGATGAAAATGGAAGGGCGAGAACGCAGCGAGCGCCGCCAGATAGTCCAGATTGAGGTCATCGGTCAGGTTCTCGCGGATCGTGTTGATGACCAGGTTGATCCGCTGGAGATAAAGATTGCTTTCGGCCATGAGGGTATGTCTCCCGGTTGC
>JAADYZ010000044.1 GCA_010092775.1 Chloroflexota bacterium | reverse complement strand
TCAGATGTGTATAAGAGACAGGATTTTGGATGACCCTATCCTTGTGTACTGAACCCGAGATGGTGATAAACGGCTCGATGAGACCTGCTCCTACTATAGCCACCTGCCGAAGGGCTGTAAAGGTCTGGCTCCTTGGAGCCATCCTACTGGTTGTGCTGGCAGGCTGCGCTCCACTTCAGGCCTCGCCAAGCCGGTTGGTGGTTTTTGCAGCATCGTCGCTGACTGATGCTTTTGACGACATCGCTGCCACCTACGAGGAGGTCTATCCAGGGGTGGAAGTGATCAGCAATTATGCAGCCTCATCACAGCTTGCAGTCCAAATTCTGAATGGCGCGGACGCCGATGTGTTTGCCTCCGCCAACGAAGATCAAATGCAGTTGCTTCTAGACGGTGACACCATCGGCACTCCTCCGATGGTCTTCGCGAGCAACGACCTGATTGTTATCGCCAGGCCGGGCAGCGATATTGACACGCTGGCTGACCTGGCCGAGCCAGGCCTGCGGATCGTGATGGCGGTGCCGGGCGTGCCCATTCGAGACTATACCGACCAGGTCTTCGAACGCATGGCGGCTGATCCTGCGTATGGTCCAGCCTATCGTGCGGCAGTTTATGCCAACCTTGTCTCCGAAGAGGCCAATGTGCGGCAGGTCGTCTCAAAGGTCAGCCTGGGTGAAGCCGATGCCGCCCTTGTGTATACTTCGGATGTTATGCTTGATGTCAATGTGATTGTGATTCCGGGAGCCTTTAATGTCGCAGCAACCTATCCCATCGGCGTCGTCCGAGACGCGCCCAACCCTGTGGAGGCGCAGCGCTTCGTGGACTTCGTCCTCAGCGAGCGCGGGCAAGCCATCCTCGCGGGCTACGGTTTCGGTCCCATTCCCTGACGGCCTCTTCAATGGGGTGGTGATCACGCTCTCGGTGCTCGGCCTGCTGCTGTTTGCGCTGCCTGTCCTCGCCCTGATTGGGCGGGCGCTGGCCGCCCCACAGGGGCTGCGCCTGTGGCGCGAGGGCGGGACCGCCCTCGCCAGCGCTTTGACGCTCAGCTTGGCCACGACGGTGCTCAGCATGGCCGTGATTGTCGCGATTGGAACACCCTTGGCCTATTTGTTTGCCCGCTTTCAGTTTCCGCTCAAACGAATCCTCAACACCCTGATCGAACTGCCGATTGTGATGCCGCCGGTTGTGGCGGGTCTGGCCCTGTTGATGGCCTTTGGGCGGCGCGGTTTGCTGGGCGCTCCGCTTGAAATGCTAGGAATCACACTGCCTTTTTCCCTGGCCGCGGTCTTGATGGCCCAGGTCTTTGTCTCGGCACCCTTCTATATTCGTGCGGCCCAGTTGAAGTTCCAATCGATCCCGCGTGAGTTGGAGGAAGCGGCTAGCATTGATGGCGCCGACCGCTGGCGCGAATTCTGGTTTGTGACGCTGCCGCTCAGCCTGCCCGGCCTGTTGATGGGGCTGATCCTCAGTTGGGCGCGTGCCCTCGGTGAGTTCGGCGCGACCATTCTCTTTGCCGGAAGTTTGCAAGGCAGCACCCAAACCATGCCGCTCCTGGTCTATGCCGCGTTAGAACGCGACATTCACGCCGCCTTGTGGGCTGGCCTCATTTTGATCGGTCTGGCCGTTTTAGCGCTAGGGGTCGTACGGTGGATGGGTCGCCAATTTGGCGAAGCGCAAAGCATCCTTTAGCGGCTCGACGCGCCCTAGATTTCCAGTATTCGCCATAGTTTCAGAATAAATAAATAGGGGTTTGCCCTACCTGTAGGGCAAGATACTTGTCACATACACTATGAGTAACGCAGGAGATGCACTACCGTTTTGTAGGAGTCACAACAGTATGGGCCGCACCACCGATTCGGTTAAACGGGTGGTTATTGTCTGCTTTGTAGCCAGCAACGCGGATTGCTCATCCTTCCCTAAAGATGAAGTTGAAGTCATCGTCGGGGTCGAGGGGGATGCCGAGTTTGACCCGGTTGCAATGGGAGTGGAGCAAAACGCTGAGGTTATGGTTCGGTTGTTTCCATCCCACCGTGAGGCGGCTGCCTATGCCGCGAGTCGCATTCAGCGTGGTCACTAACGCTCAGCAGCACGAGCGTGTCTAATCGACACGCTCGTTTTTGTTTCCCTTGGTGTGGTTCAGGCTGAGACCTTAGAACAATCCCCAGTCGCCGCCAGCGCCTTCTTCCATAAAGCTGGGGTCCCACAGTTCCTTACCCATCTCGATGCTGGTCGGAATGCCGCTGGTCTTCTCGGTTGTGAAGCGCACCTGCTCCAGCAACTGCGGACCGTAGGGGCAGAATGGCGTGGTCAGGATCATGGTCAGTTTGACCGCATCATCCTGAACATTGACATCGCGGACCAGACCGAGTTCGACCACGTTCAGGCCGATCTCAGGATCAAGGACGCCGCGCAGGGCTTCGAAGATTTTGCCTTCCATATCAGTAGTTGGCGTTGCATCAGACATTAAATGGCTCCTTTAAGCAACAGAGTTGAGGCCGATTCAAGTTTGAACCTCAAATGTACATACTTGATCCCCAAACAGCAAACACGCTGATTTGACAATATCGTTATTGACGGCCACCCGGATAAGCACTTCATCGATCTGGCAGATTTCCGGGTGCTGCTGCCCGACCAGGTAGTAAGGACAATGGTATTCAAGGAGTTGGAGACCATCGCCATCGGTACGCCAGCGGGCCATGAAGCCCTTCTCTGCCAAGACATCAATCGTGCGATCGAGGCGCTGGGCAGACGACAATCCTGCCAGGTCCCCCCGCAGGTCCTCCGCCAATGAATCGGCCAGCGAGTTAATCAGCGCGTTCACCATGTGCGATGGTAGCTGCTCCTTCATTTGATCGAGCAGGCGGGCGACCAACACATGGTAATTCTGTGGGTAAAGTCCCTGCCCTTTTTCCGTTAGGCTGAAGACATGTACCGGGCGGCCAACGGGCTGGCGCTGCTCCTCCACCTGGATCAGGCCTTCGGCTTGCAGAGCATTCAGATGATGACGGACTGTAACAGCCTTCACCTCGACCTGGTTGGCCAACTGGCTGACGGTGGCCTGCCCCAGGCGGCGGATGTTGTCCAAAACGGCCTGGCGTGTTGAATTCATGGCTAAACCTTAGCTGCTCACGAGTGGGTTGATCCAATACGACTGATTTCCTCGTCAGTATACCGAGGGTGGGCAATATCGTCAATAAGGTAGATATGTATCATTTTTATTGACACTAATGGGGGCACACGCTATACTTGAACAGGTGGGATCAGACTAAGAATTCTATGTTGGAACAGCCCCACCCCGGCGCTTCAAAGGTTTGTGCGTCACCATTTCTGTTCACACATCGCAGTTGCCCAGGAGGCAGGTGTCCGTCATGACTGTAGCACTCGAAATTCGCAACCTTCACGTCAGTATTGACGATCAACCCATTCTGAAAGGCGTCAATCTTACCGTCAAACAAGGTGAGATCCACGCACTGATGGGGCCTAATGGCTCCGGCAAGAGCACGCTCGCTTACTCACTGATGGGCCACCCCTCATATGAGATTACCGGCGGCCAGGTCATCTTTGATGGCAAGGACATTTTGGAACTGGAATCCGATGAGCGCAGCCATCTCGGCATGTTTCTGGCATTCCAGTATCCGGTTTCCATTCCGGGCGTGACCGTCGCTAACTTCCTGCGTCATGCGGTCAATGCGCAGCGCAAGGCCGAAGACGAGGAAGACAAGGGAATGCCCATCCCGCAGTTTCGTAAGATGCTGAAAGCCAAGATGGACATGCTTCAGATGGATCACAGTTTTGCCGGACGCTATCTCAACGATGGCTTCTCCGGTGGTGAAAAGAAGCGTGCTGAAATCCTTCAATTAGCCACCCTTGATCCGCAGATCGCCATCCTGGATGAGACAGACTCCGGCCTCGATATTGACGCGCTGCGCATCGTCTCTGAGGGTGTCAACAAGATCATGGAAGAGAGCGAGAACCCGATGGGGGTTCTGGTGATCACGCACTACCAGCGCATCCTGAATTACATCAATCCGCACTTCGTTCACATCATGCTGAACGGGCAAATCGCTGAGAGCGGTGGCCCTGAACTGGCCCTGCGCCTCGAAGAAGAGGGCTACGATTGGCTGCGCGAACGCGAAGGCTAAACTGGTTCATCGATTACCATTGAACCTCATTGGCAAATGAACTAAAATTCCAAGATAAATATCGTCAAAATTCGCGAGTATCACTGAGGAGACCATCTAATGGCAGAGCAACTAGACGAGAACGCACAGCTACAAGAGATTAACCATAGCTACGCTGAAAAATACGGCTTCAACGTGCCAGAGAACTACGTCTTCCGTGCACGTAAGGGCCTCAACGAAGAGGTCGTTCGCGAGATTTCCTTCTTGAAACGCGAGCCTGAGTGGATGCTCGACTTCCGTCTGAAGTCGCTGGAGCACTTCCAGCAGCGCCCCATGCCTAATTGGGGTGGCGACTTGAGCGGCATCGACTTTGACGACATCTACTACTTCGTGCGCGCCACCGAGAAGGAAGCCGCCAACTGGGACGAAGTGCCGGATGAGATCAAGGAAACCTTCGACCGCCTGGGCATTCCAGAAGCCGAGCGCAAGTTCCTCGCTGGTGCGGGTGCGCAGTTCGAATCTGAAGTGATCTATCACAAGGTGCGTGAGGACCTTGAAGAGCAGGGCGTGATCTTCCTGAGTATGGACGACGGTCTGCGTGAGCATCCCGACTTGGTGCGCGAGTACTTTGGCAGCGTCATTCCCTTCAACGACAATAAGTTTGCCGCACTGAACAGCGCCGTCTGGTCTGGTGGCTCCTTTATCTACGTGCCGCCTGGTGTACACGTCGAGATGCCGCTGCAAGCCTACTTCCGCATCAACACCCAGAACATGGGCCAGTTTGAGCGCACGCTGATCATTGTGGACGAGGGTGCCTTTGTTCACTATGTGGAGGGCTGCACCGCTCCGATCTATAGCAGCAACAGCCTGCACAGTGCCGTCGTCGAGATCATCGTCAAGGAAGGTGGCCGCTGCCGCTACACCACCATCCAGAACTGGTCGAACAACGTCTACAATCTAGTGACCAAGCGTGCCGTCGCTTATCGTGATGCCACGATGGAATGGGTGGATGGTAACCTGGGCTCTAAGGTGACTATGAAGTACCCGGCCATCTACCTGATGGAAGAGGGTGCTCACGGCGAGGTCCTGAGTATTGCTTTCGCTGGTCGTGGCCAAACCCAGGACGCTGGCGGCAAGGTGGTGCATGGTGCCCCCAACACCACCAGCAAGATCACCAGTAAGTCGATCAGCAAGGATGGCGGCCAGTCTAGCTATCGCGGGCTGCTGAAAGTCTACGAAGGTGCGGAGAACAGCCGCAGCAACGTCGTTTGCGACGCCCTGCTGCTGGACCCAGAGAGCCGCTCCGATACCTACCCCTACATCGAGATTGACGAGCAAGACGTGACCATCGGCCATGAGGCCAGCGTCAGCAAGGTTGGCGAGGATCAGCTCTTCTACTTGATGAGCCGCGGCCTGAGCGAAGAACAGGCCAACGCCATGATCGTCAACGGCTTCATCGAGCCGCTGGTCAAAGAGCTGCCGATGGAATACGCGCTGGAGTTGAACCGCCTGATCCAGCTTCAGATGGAAGGCTCGATCGGCTAGTTCAAATCGATGATTGATTTTTAACCGCTTTGGGAGGGCATAGCATGCTATGCCCTCCCTTGTGTCACGATACTGGAGGATGGAATGGGACGACGTCGGATCGTCAAAGAAGTAAGTATCCCGCTGACGCGCGATCACGTGATCGCCGTTTCAGAACAAGTGGGGGACCCTGAATGGATGCGTGAGAAACGGCTGGCCGCTTGGGACATCTACGAAGCGACGCCGCTGCCTACCGTCAACGATGAAGCGTGGCGGCGCACCGACATTCGCGGCCTGGATTGGGAATCGGCGCTCAAGGTGGTGGGCGACAGCCCCAACACACTGGACAATGTGCCTGAGGAACTCTACAAGCCGCTGATCGGTGAGAAGCAAGGCGGGCTGATGGTTTTCGTCAATGGGAGCCTGGTGCACTATGAGGTGGCTGCCGAGATCAAGCAGCAGGGCGTGATCTTCACGGACCTCGCCAACGCCGCTCACGAACACGTAGAGTTATTGCAGCAGTTCTACATGACAAGTGCGGTCCAAGCTGAGGATGGCAAGTTCGCCGCTCTGCAAGCGGCCATGTGGACACATGGCGTATTTGTCTATGTGCCCAAGGGCGTGCAGGTCGAACTGCCGCTGCACAGCCTCGAGTATGCTGACAGCAACGAAACCACCTTCATGCACATTCTGGTGGCCTTGGATGAGGATGCCTCACTGACCTACCTGCATGAGAGCGCCTCGCCGACGGGTGAGACGCAGATGGTGCATATCGGCGCGACTGAACTGCTGGTCGATCAGTCGGCTAACTTGCGCTATGTGGCCCTGCAAAATTGGGGCGACAACGTGTGGAACTTCGGCCATCAGCGCGGCTTGATCTACGAAGGGGGCCAGTTGGACTGGGTGGTCGGTGAGATGGGCACCCGCTTGAGCAAGGTCTTCCAAACGATCGACCTGATGGGCGATGATTCCTGGGGGCGTATTTCAGGGTTGTTCTTTGCTCATGGCCGTCAACACATTGATCTGGATACCCAGCAGAATCATCGTGCGTTGCGCACCACCAGCGACCTGCTCTATAAGGGTGCGCTGCGCGACAAGTCTCGCACGGTGTGGCAAGGCATGATCGCCGTTGATCCAGGTGCGCAGAAGACGGACGGATTCCAGGCCAACCGCAACCTGCTGCTTGATCGTACAGCGCGTGCCGATAGCATCCCTGGCCTGGAGATTCAAGCGGATGATGTAGCCTGCACGCACGCTTCGACCATTGGCAAGGTCGATGAGACCGAGATTTTCTACCTCATGAGCCGAGGCATCCCACGCATTGAGGCAACGAAACTGATCGTGCGCGGTTTCTTCGATCCGGTGATGCAGCGTATACCCTTTGAAGAAGTGCGCGAACGCCTGGGCGCATCGATTGAGGAAAAACTGCTGCACGCCTGATGCGAGGTTTGCTCGAAGTCATCGATATGAAAAACTTGTAGGGGTGACGCGCTGGTCGCCCCTACGTTGTGCTTGGCGGGTTAGTCCGCATTTGATCACGAATAAACCGCCCTATGCCCCTGGACGTCCCCTCTGGATGACGCAGGGTGTGCAATCTAATCGGCGTTGTAGATTGCCGGCATTTGCCCCTTCCACGCGTCCCAAATCTCAGGCTCGGTGATCAGGTCTGCCATGAAGTGTCCTACGTTGATGCGGCTGGTTTTACCTGGATTGAATAGCCAGTCCCTGATTGGAGACGGATATAGTTCGTACTCGGTCACTTGGTCGGCATCAATCAGAGTGTCGGGACGAACCACCGCCCACTCTATAACAGGGTCATTCTGACCGATTTGGACGCGCAAGACCTCTGCCGCTTGCTCATTGTCTGAGTGGGGGGGCAGCAGGAGGCGAACAAGCCAGAGACCAGCACGCTGAGCAAATGATATCGGCTCTGCAAGATCGCGGTTGCTGTTTCCCACTGTGTTCAGGAGCACAAACTTCACCATGTGATCAGGCTTATTGGCTTTAACCGCAGCGCAGAGTCGGCTGACCGCCTCGGTCACCAGTTTGTATGGGGGAGCGAAGATGTCGCTATGCCCAAGGCGGGACGCAACCGCAGCACACCCTTTGACATACTGAGCTAGAGTATCGTTATCCAGGTCGAGAATACTCGCATGAACGATGGATAGGTTGCTGACCTTGCTGACTTCTTCAGATAGTTTTTCTGGTGATCGCACAATCGCTTTGACGCTTACATCGCGATCGAGTAATTCCCTCACCAGCCATCGACCGGTGTTGCCCGTTGCGCCGACAACAAGTGTTGTCATCAGTTTTCTCCTGAGTGGGAAGTCGCATCAGCACGCCAATAGAAGTCGGGGCACGCCACGCTCTGCATGATGTGCCCCGATCTGGGTCTTGACCAATTGGAGCGGCGGTTGGCGATTAGTCGCCAGCCGCAACGGGGGTTGTTGAGCCGGCCTCGCTGTGGGCCTTGATCTGATCCTCGAGCTCTTCGATCCAGTGCGTGACGGCCATGCCAGCCATCGTACCCTGGCCGACACAGGTCGCGACCTGCCGCCAGACGGGGTCTTGGATCTCACCAGCGGCGAATACCGCTGCGATGTTAGTCCGCATGTGGTCGTCGGTGATCAGGTAACCAGCATCATCCAGATCGAGCTGCCCCTTGAAAATCCAGCTATTGGGGATGTGCCCGATGAAGATGAACACGCCTTCGGTCTCCAGAGTGTCGATCTCACCGGTCTCGACATTGCGTACCTTCACATTCTGGACCAAGCCATCACCGACGATCTCCTCCACGACGCTGTTCCAGATGAAGGACATCTTCTCGTTGTTAAAGGCGCGCGTCTGCAAGATCGGCTTGGCGCGCAGTTCTGCGCGACGGTGAATGACACGGACGCGGCTGGCGTAGCGGGTCAGGAAGATGCCTTCCTCAATGGCGCTGTCACCGCCACCCACCACGATCACATCCTTGCCCTTGAAGAAAGCGCCGTCACAGGTGCCGCAGTAACTGACGCCGCGACCGAGGAAGTCGTTCTCACCCGGGATCTCAAGCTGGCGCGGGCTGGCGCCGGTTGAGACGATAATCGACCAGGCCTTGTATTCCTTGCCGCTGCGGGTCTTGACCGTAAATGGCGGGCCATCACTAAAGTCGACCTCGGACACGAAGTCAAACTCGGTGCGAGCACCGAAGCGCTCGGCCTGCTGCTGGAAAATCTGGACCATTTCCGGTCCACCGATCCCATCGACAAAGCCGGGATAATTCTCAACCTCGTGGGTGATGGCCACCTGGCCACCCAGTTGATCGCCAGTGAAGACCAGCGGCTCTAGTTCGGCGCGGGCGGCATACAATGCGGCGGTGAAACCCGCCGGTCCCGACCCAATAATGATAACCTTCTCGATATTATTGTTTGTCTCAGTCATAATGCCTTCAATCCTCTCAATGTGCAGAAAGGGCGCGCTTTCCGCTCCCATCCGCTTAACTATTGGCAGAGCGAGTTCTGATCTAGGACTGCGCTTCGGCCTGACCTTCCAACACGCTGATCAGCGCACCGAGTTCTTCAGTGCAGCAGCTACACATCTCCAGGTGCTCTTTTACCTGAGGAAGCACCGCGCTGGGGTCCTCGCCGTTCTGAAGCATCTCGGCGTAGTGATCCAGATGCTCGTAGCACTCTTCGCAGTCTAGCTCATGTTCCTGCGTGCGAGCAATCTTCGAGATCATATTGGCCACGCGATTTGCTTTGGTTTGTGTTTTCCCACCCATAAGTCATCTCATCCTGCGTCTAGGTCTCGTCAACATAGGGACGATGCTAGATGACTCTATCTTACGCAGGTCCCGGCACCGATTAATCTAAGCGCTTTTGGTGTGTCCTCGCTGCTGATGCTAGGCGCTCTCGAACAGGGTCATAACGTAATCCAT
The DNA here is from genome assembly GCA_010092775.1 of Chloroflexota bacterium. GTDB lineage: Bacteria > Chloroflexota > Anaerolineae > Aggregatilineales > UBA3940 > TC-71. The sequence goes on along the minus strand of JAADYZ010000044.1, from coordinate 4,217 downwards.
CGACAGGCCCTGCTCTTCGAGATGATTCTTGAGCTTCAGCCGCGCATCATGCAGCAGTTTATACAAGGCATTGCGATTGGTATCCATCCGGGCCGCAATCTCTTCAATGGGGACGCCGTCAAACACATAGGCAGAAAGGGCCGTGCGTTGGCGCTCCGTCAGGGCGTTTTCGATCGCCATTCCCACGATTTGCATCACATCTTGGCGTTCGGTGTAGCGCTCTGGCTGCGGACCGCTGGGCGGTGCAATCGACAGACTGGTGATGTCTGGCATGGTCTCACCCTCGGCGGTGAGGTATTCCAGTGAGTAGTCCTTGTAGCGCATGCGGCGCAGTTCGCTAATGGCCACACGTGTGGCAATCTTAGAGGCCCAAGTCGTGAAGCGGCTTTCGCCGCGGAAGGTGTCTAGATTGTCGAGGATTTTAAGCAGGGCATCTTGCACGAAGTCTTGTGCCATCTGGGTCAGCGCTTCTTCGCCGCGATCGCTCAGGTCGCTGCGTTCACGGCTGAGGTAGAAATACACGCCCCGTTCGAGGCGTTGGCGCAGGTCTTCAACAGCGTCTGCCCGCTGTAGCTCATCACCCTGTAGATCGGCTAACCAATCATCGTTGGTCCGTTCGACGGTACGTTCACTCATCAGTGTATCCTTGCGGCCTGTGATTGAATTCTCTCGTGATGCTATTGTAGGAGATTGTCGGTCGACCTTCAGCCGCTGAATTGCTCCCTCCCAGTGGCGAAAGTTTCACGCCTCCTTGTTTATAATGGCCTGGTTCTGTCTGCGCAACCTGGCTTTCGACTTCGTTACGTTTACGCTGAGCCTGCCCCTCAATTTGACACAATCGACCATTTTCCAGACAATACAATCAGTCCTACAGTTCTGTCCCAATCTACACTGCCAGAGGAAACCATGTCCAACGAAGAGATCAGAGCGGCCATTGATTCTTTCGATATTGACCAGGCGCGTGTCCTGCTGCGCGACGCCCTCAAAGATAACCCCGATGCTGAGACCTACTACCTGGCATCGATGGTAGCCTTGAACGATCGCCAGAAGCGTAATTTCCTGGAAAAAGCGCTTGAGATGGACCCCTTCCATGCGGAGGCCGACGAAGAGCTGCACCGGCTTAACAGCGGTGAGACAACCGCTGCTGCACCCACACCCAACGTTCCAGCGGGTGGCAACACGACCGGTGATGTGACCATTGGCGATATTTCGGGCGGAAAGAATATTGCAGTCGGTAGTGGTGCCTCTGCGTCAAGTGACGAACGGGTGACTTACGCCTCGCCGCTGCCTGAGGTTGAAGTCGAGACGCAGGATGAGGCCTTCGAATTGCTGCGCCAGAAGCTGGACGAACTGAGCGCCCGTACCGAGCAGGTCGAGGCTGGCGTGTCGTCGGCTCAGACCGCCGCTGAACAGGCCGCTGCTGCCGCTGATCAAGCCTCGATGGATGCAGCCAGTGCCGCAACCAGCGCTGACCAGGCTTCAGCAGAAGCGGCTGCCGCTCAGCAGGCTGCGACGAGCGCGCCGGAGGCTCAACTCAGTGAAGAAGATCGCATGATGGTCGAGAATGCCTTGAACATCTTGCAGACGGAAGCAGAAAAAGGCGATGAAGCAGATGAAGGTAAGGTCGAGAAGTGGTTCAACTTCATCGTAGACATGGCCCCTGATATTGGTGAAGTGGCGATGGCCGCCTTTACCAACCCGATTAGCGGATTGACTGTGGCCGTAAAGAAGGTCGCCGAGAAGGCCGCAGAAGAACGCGAGGCCCGCGCCCGCGAAGAAGCCCTGGCGGGTGGCGCAGCCGCAGGTGGCTAAGGCTCTTTTTTGAGAGCGTTTCAGAACGGGGCCATCTATGCCAAGGTGGTCCCGCTTCTTTTCAGAAGGGACAAGGCGTGCTAGCAGCCTGCTAAGGCGCGCCCTCGTCAGGTTCGTAGGCAGCGACGAAATGCTCGTAGGCAATGCGGGCGATCTGCCCAATTGGCCAGGAGCCAGGCCAATCCGGATTTTGCTGCATGAAGACCGTCAAGGCGAAAGCGCCGTAGGGCGTCTCGACGATGCCCGCCTCACTGTAGAAATTCACCCGATAGATCTCATCTGCCTGCCGATAGCCATTCTTGACGTAAGGCCGCGCTATGGCGCCATCTGGTAGATAGCGGATGAATACCGACTCGGTGATGTCCTCTTCCATCCACAGCATCAACTGATCGACATTCTCCTGCGAGATGATCTCACCGTTGTAGAGGCGTTCATAGAATATGGCGAGTTCCGCCGGGGCAAAGGACTTATCGCAGGGCAGGAAGCTGTGCGGGCAGCCGAGTAGCTCCAGATTGCCGGGGATACCCAGCTCTTCGTCACCCTGACTGTAGCGATAGTCAATCTCTGGCAGATAGAACTGCCCTTGATCGTTGCACTCCCAGTCGATCCACTTAAACACGAAGTTATATTCGCGGCTCATACCCTGCTCGGCCAGCCAATCGTTAAAGGCTTCGACGCCGCCTACCCGCTCGAACAAGCAGGTGGTCGAGGGGTTAGCGCTGAATTCCAAGGTGTTGATGATGTGCTCAACGTCGCGGTCGGTGCGTTCCAGTTCGCCGCGTTCTTCCAACCACAAGAAGTGCACCACCAGCGGAGCCTTAAAGGTACTCATTGAGTGGTAGCGCTGCATGCCATCGAAATGGACCACTTGGCCGGTCTGGACATCGACAAAACCCACGCCGAGTTGGTAGCCTTGTGCCCGCGACGAAAAGGTGAGGAACTCATCCATTTCCGCGATCATGGCGCTGTAGTCAACCTCAGCCGGTGGGGGTGTTGGGCTGGGCGTGGCTGTAGCTTCGATCTGCCACCAATCGGTCGGAGTGGCTTCGCTCTGGGCACTCTCGGCTACTGTGGCGGTTGGGGCGAGTGTTGGCTCTTCTGTCGGTTCGGCGCTGGGTGTGGAGGTCGGCGGTAAGGGTGGCTCCGCCTGAACTGGTGCGCAGGCAGCCAGTAGGATCAAGCCAATCACAATCAAAAGCCGATGGCGTAGGTTGGTCTTTAGGTAAGTGCTCAAGGGTAGGTTGGTGGAATCCTATTCGTCGGTCGTGATCATCAGGGCAGAATAATATCACCTTCTGCCACAATCACCACCTGTCCACCCACCCGTACCTCAGTGATTGCCCCATCGACAATGTCCACCTCGACTTCGATCAAGCTGGGGCGTTCAATCTGATGACCCTGCTCGAAGACCATATAGGTAGTCGAACTGGCTTTTTCATAGGGCAGGATATCTTTGGCCAGCATATAGGCACCGAGGGCCCCCCCCATACTGCCGGTGGCCGGGTCTTCGTAGATTCCGACCATTGGCGCAAAATGGCGCGTGTGCGCATGGTGCGCCTTGTCAACCGTCTCGGTGGTGAAGACGCTCGCCCCCGTTACGCTCAAATCGCGACAAATCTGGTTGAAGGCGTTGATGTTGAGCCGCACCCGACGGAGAGCTTCCAAGGACACCAGCGGGATGATAAGGCCCGGTAAGCCCGTCGAGTAGACTTGCGCGGGCAGATCGGGGGCAAGCTCGTTCGGGCGGATGCCCAGCGCATCGGCCAGCGCAGCCCGATCCTCAAAGGTCGCGCCGTGACGCGCATCTGCTTGCGTCATGACGGCCCGCAGCGTCTGACCGGAACCATCCGTGATCAAATCGACTGGCAGGAGGCGTTGGCCAACTTGCTGCCAAATCCGCGTCACCGGTCCGTTGATCTCATAGTGATCCATTTGTGCCAGCACGACATGCGTGCCGATCGTTGGATGACCCGCAAAGGGTAGTTCCGTTTGTGGGGTGAAGAAACGCACTCGTGTATCCGCACGCGGATCGGTTGGGGGCAGCACAAAGGCCGACTCAGAGAGATTCATCTCGCGCGCGATGCTCTGCATTTCCTTGTCCGTCAATCCTTCTGCCTCCAGAAAAACGGCGACAGGATTCCCCCCAAATACGACCTCAGTGAACACATCTGCCTGCACGAAATGATAACGACGCACGCCAATCCCTCCGGCAGCCCTGCGGCTGGAATTCGTTAAGAATGGGTTTGTGAAGCTTTTGTGATTGTAACACAGGGCACCCAGGCCCGGCACAAATTCTAACCTGCTCTACAGGGCAATCGCATCAAACTTGAGTGAGTAGTTGCAACAAGAAGGAGTTATCCATTGCAGCGCGGAAACGTTTTTGCTTCAAACTGCTTTTGGTTTTG
>JAADYZ010000350.1 GCA_010092775.1 Chloroflexota bacterium | reverse complement strand
ATCCTGAGCCCGACTCGTTGGCGGTGGATGATCCAGCCCTCGCGGCGCTGTATGGATCCTCGGTCGTGGGCCGGGTGGCTACGGGAACGCGAGCAGGTCGAGCCGTCGAGCGCGTTGGTGATCGTGTTCAAATTGTCGGTGATGACTTGCTGGTGACCAACGTCGAACGCGTGTCCAAGGGTATCAAGATGCGTGCGAGTAACTCCGTACTGACCAAAGTCAATCAGATTGGTTCACTGACGGAAGCCATCGCCGCCGTGCAGCTCGCCCAGCGTCACGGCTGGACCGCCGTGATCTCCCATCGTAGCGGTGAGACCGAAGACTCCACCATTGCTGACCTGGCTGTCGGTTTGAACGCCGGACAGATCAAGACCGGTGCGCCAGCTCGCAGCGACCGCGTTGCAAAGTACAACCAACTGATGCGTATCGAGGAAGAACTCGGTGATGCTGCCGTCTTCCCAGGAATGTCCGCATTCACCAATCTGGGCATGTAGCCCGACCTGAGGCTCAATAAGACTGGTCAAGCCTCGCAGCCGCGGGGCTTGATGCTTTTCTACTCAAGCGAAGAGACGGCTTGTTCGTGGGGATGTGGCGCTTGCTCACGCCCGGAGCGACGAGGATTGGCTCGCCTAGCAGCGTCAATTTGCGGAGCCTCGCAGTAGGGGCAAACCGTCCATGATAACTCGAGAAGCTCGCTGCATGCCTCGCAGGGCTTCTTGAGTTTAGTATGGCAGTAAGGGCACAGCCGCCAATCCTGCTTGATGGGGCTGCCACAGCCGGGACAGACGCTTTTGCCCTCGATCTCTTGCAACAGAGCTTCCTCTTCCAGTGCCCGCTCGTACTGCTCTGCTAGGGTCTCCTGTGGCCGCAAGATCAGATAGACTAGCAGACCCGGAATGTTCAGTATAGCAACGACCAAAGCCGCCATAATCTGCGCAAAGGGATCGCGCGAGCGCGACTTCATGTCGCGATAGGTCCAGATGATCAAGGCAATCCAAAGGGCAGTCAGCGTCGCGGCTACAATCGCCACCACCGCCAGAAGTACCCCGCTAAGCTGTTCCAAATCGACCAGGAAATTGAATGGCACGGCGTTTGTCCCCTGCTTTCTCAATGTGCGAGCCATTATACAGGCAAGCTACCCACCCTACAACTGCCATTGCATCGCTTTGCCATCTCCTTCTCTTGGAAGCTGCCATAGTCTGTGCTATAAACACTTTGGACGCAGTCGACAACCCGCACCTGACAGGATAGCACCCCTATGGCTGATGAAATCCGTCACCACATTATGTTGCTCCCCCGGACCGCCTATTGGCAATGGGTGGATGCAGCCCGCGATTACGCTCTACGCTTCCATGTCGACATCACACCTAGCCCGGAGAAAGCGCGCGATTTTCACTTCCCTGAGCAAGTGATCACCGTTATCGACTTGCCTGACGCCTATCCAGAGACGGGCGACATCTTGGCATGGCTGCGCCTGCACGCGCCAGGCGTGCCCCTTGATGTGATTGAGGTTTACGAACCGTATGAACTTCAGCGTATTCTGGGGCAGCGCATGGCGATAGCCGATCGCTTTGGCGGGGTCAATTTGTCGGATAACATCTTCCCTGCGAATGATGAACGCTACGCACCGCCGCCATCTGATCTAGAGCCTGATCCTGAGGCAGAAGCCGCCTTCTTGGAAGAAGTGCCAGAGTTTGCGCCAGTCGATGAACAGCCGACCGAACTAGATCAACCCGAGCACATCGCTGATCCTCAGCCGAATCCCCTGCCAGCCGTGCCACAGCGAACCGCCCTCGACGAGCCAGAGCCAGAGGACGAAGACGCCGGTTTTGTGCAGCCGCCCATGAGGCCTCTTGAGCCGTATCAAGGTGTGCTGCTGATATGGCCTACGGATTACACAGAGATCGTCCAGCCGTTTGCTGCCAACCCTGATCTGTTTCGAGAGCAAGGACTCCCAGGCCACAACGGCGTCGATATTGCCGCGAGGCTCAACTCCAATGTCTATGTCTCGGCAGCCGGAACGGTTGCTGACGTGCATCATGGTGTAGGCGGCCACCCCTTGGGCATCCATATCCGCATCGCTCACCCCGACGGCTACGAGACCATCTACGCACACTTGAACGCGCCCTTGGTGTTTCAGGGTCAGGCTGTGCAGGCAGGTCAGCTTATTGGCCTGGCCGGTTCGACTGGATCCGCTGTTAAGCCACACTTGCACCTTGGCTTAATTAGACCTGGTGCCTATGATGATGGGGAGACAAGCTATCCCGATGACAGCCTGGACCCAACCAGCTTGCTCGTCTACCCCTCTGTGCGCAAGGAGCCACGCTTCGCACCAGCCCTTTGGCCACCCCAGATGTGCCTGATTGGCCTCAATGGGCGGCAAGGGCAGCCGATGACCGAACGAGATTGGCAGGTGATTCAGCAAGTCAGCGTGGAGGCTTTGGCGCTGAATAGCGCCGCATCACTAGATGACGTCGATCGTGCCCGTCAGATAAATCCGAACGTGTTTCTCCTTCTACGCCTTGGCGGTGATTTCAGCCGGGGCGTGGTTAAGCCACGTGATTTTGTCGATCTGTTTGCACACGACATTGAGCGCTTCTATGCCGGCGGCCTCCGCCACGTTGAAGTGCACAGTCAGCCTAACCTCGCCAGCCGCGGGTTTGGCCGCAGTTGGCGCAGCGGACGTGAGTTCGGAGACTGGTTTCTTGAGGTAACTGGCACCCTGCGTCCGCATTTCCCAGAGATCCAGTTCGGCTGGCCGGGTCTGTCAACCGGCAGCGAGAATCCTGGCCTTAAGCGCGACTATCAGCTCTTCCTGGAGAGTGCCGGTAGTGCTGTTGCCCAAGCCGATTGGATTGGCGTCAACGCCTACTGGACTTCCGAGGAGGAAATGCTGTCTGAGCGTGGCGGTCTGGTCTACAAATGGTACCGTTCGGAATGGCCGGATAAGCTGCTCTTGATCACAGAGTTCAGCAACCCAGCCGAAACCGTCGAGTGGTCCGTCAAGGGTCGCCAGATTCTGCGTTTCTATCAACACTTGCGGCTTCAGCCCGGGGTAGGGGCGGCCTTCGCATTCACCTTGTCTGCCCCACACGGCTACAACAACGAAGTGTGGCGCTTTGAGAACGGTGAGATCAATGCAATCCCCGCTATCGTTGCTGGGCGCACACTCTAAGCCACGAACTATCATCCCGAAAGGACCTCTAATCCATGCCCAACCTTCTGACCAACCCTGACTTTGAAGGCCCTTATCGGAACTGGAACGGCATCGATGAGGTGCAGGTTGCCCAGGGATGGTTTCCATTTTGGGTGGGTGCCTCGTCCAACAATCAGCGTAGACGCCCTGTCTACCAGGCGGTTTCAGCGGCAGCCAACCGCCCGCGCGTCCGCACGGGGAGCATGGCCCAAACCTACCACAGCGACGGCGCTCAGCACCTCGCTGGCCTTATGCAGCAGATTCAGGCCAGGCCTGGCCAACGACTGCACTTT
>JAADYZ010000349.1 GCA_010092775.1 Chloroflexota bacterium | reverse complement strand
CCCAGCGCAACGGCGAATCCATCTTGCGCGTCCGTACCACCGATCAATCGGTCTTGTACGGTGTCCTTGCCCGCCTGCGTGACCTGGGTGTATCGTTGATCAGTTTGCGCACGATCAAGTCTGAAGAGAGTAAACGCTGGTACCGGCGCTGGAGGCTGGGGCAGATTCTGTCGTATGTGCTGGTCTCAGGCGGAATAATCGGCGTGATCGTGTTCCTAGCCACCGAAGAGATACTGCATGTTGCGCTCGCTTTGACATTGCTCTTCATCGCGATGGGCGCCTTAGCTTTCCGCATGACGACGCTTGACAACGGGATCGGCTGGCGCATTCTGACCGCCTTCAATGGCTTGGCCGCTATCATCACCACAATCGTCTTTGTCGCGGTGATTGGCTGGGTTCATCCTGCGCTGGTTGGGGCAATCGTTGCCTTTGGCGCAGCAGGTCTGCTGGCGCTCTGGATGCGGCGCTGGCCGGTGCGGCCTTTCGTGGATGAGGAGCGCCCCTCGGAAGGCAGGTAGGTCGATGCCGCTGCTACGAACCAAACTGAGTGTTCCGCGCGTCCATTCGGGGATCGTCCCGCGTGATCACTTGATCGATGACCTTGACGCGGGCCTCGATCAGAATCGGCGGTTGTCGCTGGTGTCGGCACCGGCGGGCTTTGGCAAAACCACACTAGTCAGCTCATGGCTGCTTGAGCGCGCGCTACCTGTGGCCTGGTATTCTCTGGACCCCGACGATAACGATCCCGCTCGGTTTCTATCTTATCTCTTGGAGGCACTCCAATCCCTGGGTTTGGGATCAGAAGCCACCGAACTCGCTGATCCACGCCAGCCGCCGCAACTAAACGAAATCATGGCACATGTCATCAATGAGGCCGCCAAGCTCGATCAAACGCTGCTGTTGGCTCTGGATGATTATCATGTGATCACCACCCCAGCGCTTCATGAAGCGCTGAGTTTTCTCGTCGCGAACGGTCCGCCACAGCTTCACCTCATCATCTTAACGCGTGAGGACCCGCCCCTGCCGCTGGCCCGGTTACGTGCGCGCCGGATGATCACCGAAGTGCGGCAGCGTGACCTACGATTTTCACCCGCTGAAGCCGCCCGCTTCCTCAACAATGTGATGGGCCTTGCCCTCTCTGAGCAGGCGATCGCAGCCCTGGACGAGCGCACCGAAGGTTGGATCACCGGCCTCTACCTGGCAGCCCTTGCCCTGCAACGAAGCCCAGAAGACAGCGCTCAGTTTATCGAGAGCTTTTCTGGCAGTGATCGATTCATCGTGGATTACTTGCTGGCCGAGGTGCTCGAACGTGAAACACCTCAAGTGCGCCGCTTCCTACGCCACACGTCAATCTTAAGCGAACTACAAGCCCCGCTGTGCGACAGTCTATTGGAGACTGACGATAGTCAGAGCATTCTGGATTATCTCGACACGGCTAACCTGTTCATTGAACCGTTGGACAATCAGCGCGGAGCCTATCGCTACCATACGCTCTTTGGCGATATGCTGCGCATGTCACTCAGTCCGGAAGAACGCTACGATCTTCATCAGCGTGCCGCCCACTGGTATCGGCAAACTGATCAACACCGGCTAGCATTACGCCATGCGTTGACCTACGTTCATATCGATCCTGATGATGCAGCGCAGGACATGGCCCAGATCGCAGAACAAGCCTTTCACAGCGGGGAGCTTATCACCTTAGGCCGCTGGCTTCAGCAAATTCCGCAACAGGCCATTTTGAACACGCCCATTCTGGCTGCTATCCAAGGCTGGAGCCTCGCGTTGATGGGTGACTTGCGCACAGCGCAGTCCTATGTTCAGCACGACATTCCGCAAGCAGACTTGCTGGGAGCTTATATCGCACTCATGGGCCAGGGCGACTACACTGAGGCGCGGCGGCTGGCCCAGCATGCGCTGGATGGGCCTCTGGCCGATGAGTGGCGGATTATCGGCTTGTGGATCGAAGCAGAGTCTCAGGAGCGAACCGGCCCAATCGAAGGAGCGATTGAAGCGTTCCAGGTAGCCCAGAGCTTGGGGGCCAGGCTCAATGATCAGATCTTCATGGCGACGGTTGATATGGGTTTAGTCGCGGCCCTCAACAATAACGGTCGCCGCCGCGAAGCCCTGCAAACCTGTACAGAAGCCCTTGATCGCTACTCAATGCCCAACCGAGGTTACTCCGCGATGGCAGCGCTGTTGCTCACTCAGATGGCGTATCTCGAATATGAGGCGAACCAACTTGCTGAAGCGACCCAAACCCTCAGTGAAGCCCAAGCCCTCGTCGATCAATCTAATCTGGAGATGCTGCCAGTCGTGACGGTGAATGCCCAGTCATTGCTGCTCTACGCTCAAGGTCACGTAGAAGATGCCTTGGCCAAGTTGCGCCAGGGACAGCGTCTGGCACAAGACACAGCCCTGACCGACCCAACCTGGCTTTACGCGCGTGAGGCACACATCAAGCTGCGTCAGGGGCACCGCATGGCGGTACGGCGCTGGGCACGTGAGAGCGGCCAAAGCATTGATATGCCGCTGGTCTACATTCGCCTGGAGCCAACGCTGGTCTATGTGCGCTTATTGCTGGCAGAACGCCGATTGGAACAGGCGCAGCGTCTCTTAGATCGTATTGTCCAATTCACAGAGGCCAATGGTCTGATCCGCAGCCTGATCACGTCGTTGATCCTGTCGTCGCACTTCGAGGATCAGCGCGAACAAGCAATCCGGCGGGCGGTCGAATTGGCTCACGAAGAGAGCTACTATCGGGCTTTTTTGGATGAAGCCCCGCAGCTTCTCGAACATGTACGATTAGCTCGGGATACAGCCCCTCAGTTCGTCGATGCCACTTTATCTTTCGCACGTGGAGAAAAACCGGCTCCGCAGCAGCCGCTGCTGGAGCCCTTGAGCGAGCGCGAACTGGAGGTCTTGGCTCTCATCGCCGACGGTTTGTCGAATGCTGAGATTGGGCAGCGCCTGTTCATCGCGGTCGGGACAGTCAAACGCCACACCAATAATCTCTACAGCAAACTTGGTGTTCACAGCCGGACACAAGCTATTGCCCGCGCTCGCGATCTGCGGCTGATCTAGACAGCCGGACACAAGCTATTGCCCGCGCTCGCGATCTGCGGCTGATCTAGCTCACCAGATGCCAGGAAAGAGCCGATAGCGCACTCGCTGCGCGTATTCGGCATAACCGGGCAGCTTGGTCTGAAGCGTTTGATCTTCCAGAGCGGTCCGCACGACGATGGCGACTAGCCACAACAAGACGGGGATCAACACCCACAGGGTACCGAGCGCAAAAGGTGTGGCCAGATAGGCGAAAACAACGCTGGCGTAGCCGGGATGCCGGACAAAGGCATACGGGCCACTATCGATCACAACATGGCCGCGATCGTCTTGAATTCGCACGTAACCAGAGAAGAAACGGTTTTCGATCATCGCCCAGGTTGCGAGTGTGTAACCAATCGCGATCACGAGCCATGCCGCTCCCATCACAGCTAAGGTCGGGTTTGGTGACCAGCCAAAGCGATGGTCCAGCCCTGCGACGATCAGCATCGCCAATGGACCAACTAGTCCAATCAAGAGGCTCATGATGCGGTCCCAAGGTTCAACGTTCTTACCCTTGCCAAAACTACTGCGTTCGACCAAGAGACTGGGGTTAACCCGCCAGACGATCAATCGACTGATCACGCCTGCCAGCCACAGCAGGGTAATGTAGGCCCAACCGAGCGCCCAGTCGACCTGCCCGGCAGCCACAAACAGCACAAAGGCCGGTATGATCAACGTTCCGAGTGCAAAGCGCAGGAATGCCTGCGGAGATATGGTCTCTTCTTGAGTTGTCATGGCTCACCTCTTTATTTAGGTATACCTCATTTTATAATAAGAACCACATCAAAGTCAAGATTAGCGCACCTCAAAACATCTATTGGTCAGAACAGCTCGGATCAGTCAAGATGGAGGGCAGAGTAACTTTCATCAGGAAGAGCAAATCCAATGTCGAGGTGGCATTCATACACAGACGGGCGAGATGAGCACAGCGCTATCGGTGATCTGCTCATGATGAGCGATCTGCATAGACCGCAACTTAGTAACACCCGTCACATATTAGTGTGGACCCCCATCATATACCTCAAGTGATCGACGCTACCCGGCCCTTTTCATACACGACGGCGATAAGCTCTTCGACACCGTGGCAAGCTACTCTGGTAAATAGAAGGTTGACGAAACGCTAACCGACCTATCCACTGAGGGCATCGAGGCCATTGTTGTGGGTATTCCCAATATGAGGGATCTGGGAAGGGGCACGTCTACCTCAACGTAGGCACTCGCGAAGGTGACGTCGCTTAGTCCCTGACGTTGATCCAGAGGCCGCCCACAGAATCTATCGGGACAGCGTTTTGCGACTCTATAACGAGTTCAAAGTATCTGGTTATGCAGATGATACACTCATGGATGTGGAGGACGAAGGAGCAATCCACAATGAGGAAGCCTGGACCAAACGCTTACCCGACGCCCTGCGCTTCTTGCTCAAGTGAGGCCACTGTCTTGGCACCTGTAGACGTTTCAGCGGATGGACTCGGGCTCGGCAGGGTGAACCAGAACGTGCTTCCCTGACCGATCACACTTTCGCAGCCGACTTCACCACCCAAACGAGTCGCGATCCGTTTGACGATCGACAAGCCCAGGCCATGACCGTCAACAGCGTGTTTGTGCTTCTCCAGTCGCGCAAACTCTTCGAACAAATCGGCCTGTTCTTCCGCTGTTAGCCCTTTGCCGTTGTCTTTCACCCAATAACGCACCAGACCATCCCGTGCTTCCGCACCGATCTCAACCTTGGGCGGTTTGCCACCATACTTCAAGGCATTGCTGACATAGTTAACCCACATCTCTTCAACCCAAGACGGAAAACCTATTGCCCCTGGCAAACCATCTGGAACGCAGATTTCAGCCCCGGAGTCCTCAATCACATCTGCTAATCGCCCTTGTACGGCGTCAATCACCTCATCCATGTCCACCGGAACCCTGACAACCTGCTCGTCCTGCCGCAGTCGAGCTAGCAGTAGCAGCGAATCGACAATATCAGAAGTTTTCAGCGCGCCACGTTCAATCCGCTTGATAAAAGAAAGCGAGCGGCTGTCCCACTGCTCCTCATTCATCAGCAGCATCTGTGCATAGAGATAGATTGTGCTGATCGGGCTTTTCAAATCATGCGCAACGGTTCTAGCGTAAGCGTCCAACTCCTTGATCAACCGTCGTTGCTCCGTCACATCATACAGCATCAGGATGTGTCCGGAGAATTCCTCCCCACGTTCACGAATGGGGGTGATTTGCAACTCGTAGATTGCATCGTCAATGGTTACTTCAGACTTCACCGTCTTGCTATCATCTCGCGTGGCCAGTGGATCCAGCGGTTTAGGGAAGGCCTCAACCAGGGCTTTGCCCAGCACTGCCTGCTCGCTTTGCTTCAATATGCCTTCAGCAGCCGGATTCACTTCTAAGATCGCCCCTTTGGCATCAAAGATGATCACGCCGTTACTGACGCTCTCAAACACCAAATGGTGTGCAACAGGTACAACGTCGAGCAATCGATATTGCCAGATCGTGACGGCTACCAAGGAACCCGTAAGAACAAAAGCGACCGGTGATGGATCATAAGGTGCGATCGGGTTGTTCCCTGTGATGTAGAGCACGTTCACCAGAATAGGCATCAGCGCCGCAGCGGTCAATAGAGCAGCCTGCCGTTGAAACAGCGAGGGGAAGCGCACCACAGCCACCAACAACAGCACAGACCCGGCAAAGGTTAAAATGTACTGGTAGCCCGCAAAGATCCAGAACCCGACACCATATTCCTTTTGAAAGAGCAATAGGTTTCCCACTTGCACAAAATCATAGCTTTGGTAAATGAGGGGGTGGCGCTGGACAAATAGCACCAACACCATCATCACGGCTGGGATCAAGCTGACCAAGGCGATGGTACGTGGCTTGAGCGGCTGTTCATAGTTGGCGTAAACCAATACAAACAAGACCCATAGCACAGGTGCCGCCGTGATACCCAGGTATTCAACGCGCAGCATGGTGAGTTTCCAGGCCGGCGTAGCACTGAAAAAGCCAAAGAGATAGCCCAATGACCAGAAGGCAGACGCCAGGATCATCAGAGTAAAGATCGGCGCGCCTTTCTGTGCCCGCATTCGCCAGCCATAGACGCCCAAACCCAGGCTAACGACAAAAGCCGCAGCATAAAGCAATGCTGCTGGAGTGAATTGCCATTCCATTGAATCAAGTGCTCCTGATAAGTCCTCTGAATCGATTGTATGCGCTAGCATCGTGGGGGCGCAAGACCTCTCAGCAGAATGCCGATTCCAATGGTCTAACAATAGGGAATCTCATTGGGCCGCTAGCTATACGCTTCGGGACGAAAGAGGAAGCATGTAGGAGAATGTCATGCTAGCGTCAACGGCTAAACCGCCCGTCGGAGAGACGCTACTGTGCCACGTCCGCCCCCCCCCGCCAAGACTTACTGACTTATCTCAGCCACCTGGCTAGCCAGGGCGACATTGTGTGGGTTCCCTTAGGGCCAACGTCTTTGTTCATATTATGAAGAGTTTAGTAAGCGCAAAATCGTTTGGGGTGATATAGCCCGTTTCCCACGTTTTTCTTGGGATGAATCAGATTTCTCAATCAACAATACGGGCTTTTTCATCAGTGACACAAACTTGGCAACCTTAGCTATCATGCAGAGCCGTATAAGCTGGCTCTTCATTTCCCAGATTGCAACTGTGCATGATGTCCGACTTGGATACTGGCGCTATAGAGTTTAGCCACAATTCGTCGAACGTCTGCCCATCCCCAATCTGACCGCGCAGCAGGAGAGCGATCTGGCCGCCATTGCCGAGGAAATCACCGGGCTGGCGCGGCAGCGCTATGGACTGCACGAGGACTTCCGGCAGACGCTGGTCAACGAGTTCGACGGCGAGCCGATCAACACGCAGGTGGCGCTCTATCGCAGGTGGGAGCTT
>JAADYZ010000348.1 GCA_010092775.1 Chloroflexota bacterium | reverse complement strand
GCCAAACAGTTTCGCGCCGTCTCAGGCTACTTCTGTGGGTTCGGAATCACCAGCACCGGATACTGTGTCATCCCCAGTACCTTCTGTGTGACACTACCCAGCAGCCAGCGTGTAATGCCAGATCGCCCGTGTGTGGACATCACAATAATGTCTGGCTTGATTTGGTCGGCGACCTCAACGATGATCCGTGCCGGGTCGCCAATTTCGACAATCACGTTGGTCGGGTGCCCGCTTACCCGCAGTCGCTCGGCTAGATGATTGAGATATTGCCCAGCTTTTGTCTGAAGCTCGCCGGACATCTCTGTACTCGCTGAAACGATCGAATCGGATAGACTGGAAGCCGTCGACATCGACTGGCCAGGGAAGCTCTCCACCGTCATGAAATCAGGCGGATCGATCACCGAGAGTAGGGTGATCTGTGTTTCGGGTCCAGAGATGGGTTCTACCATATCCAGGGCTCGTGCGGATAAACGCGAGCCATCCAAGGGAATGAGGATCTTCTTAAAGTCCATAGGGTTTGCTCATCTATCGTCTTGACTAAAGTGCATCACAGGTCGGACTAGCTTTCACGAATTTTTCATGCCCCGACGATTGCATTTTGTCAGAAGCTGGTTTATATTAACCGTACTAAGGTGAACGTTCGCCTAAGTGCGAAAACACCCTAACAGACCACCTATCAGCGTTCCTCATCTGCTGAAAGAGCCCCAGCCAATCTTAGGTGACCCCGGGGTTCTTTCAGTTTAAAGCGCTCCCTTAATCACTGCGCGTTGCTGGCAAGGTAAAGCGAAAGTCCGATCCCGCCCCTGGCTCGCTCTCGACCCAGATTTCGCCGCCGTGCATCTCGACCAAATCCCGCGCAATGGCCAGGCCGAGGCCGGTCCCTTGTTTGCGACGCGATTCGTTGTCATCCACCTGTTGGAAACGCTCAAAGAGAATGTCCTGGCGATCCGGCGGGATGCCTTCTCCGGTGTCGGCGACGCTGATGAGGACAACGTCCTCTTCTTCAACGTAGCCCGCACTCAGCGTCACGCTGCCCTCGACGGTGTACTTCAGCGCGTTAGACAGCAAATTGAGAATCACCTGCCGGATGCGCGTCTGGTCGATGTAAATCCAGGGGAGATCGTTAGGGATTTCGGCCCGAAAGACCACATTAGAGCCCCAGGGCAGTCCGACACCCACCTGATAGACGTCTTCTAAAAAGCGCGGCAGATCAACGCGCTCCGGATAGAAGCGCAGTTGGCCCATCTCCAGCTTGGCCAGATCGAAAATATCCTCGATCAAGGCCATCGCGTGGTCAACCGAACTGACCGCCTTGTTGATCCACAACTGCTGTTCAGCATTGAGTGGTCCGAAGAGGTCGCTCTCGACCAAGGTAGTCAGGCTCGTGATGGCCAGGCCTAGCGGAGAGCGAACATCATGCGCCAGCTCGCTCAAAAAGCGGGTGCGCAAACGATTCTGCTCAACAGCTTCACTGGCCTTCACCTCAAGTTGATCGACCGCATCGCGTAGCGCCGAGGTACGATCGGCTACCCGAGCTTCTAGCTCGGCGTTCAGGCGAGCATTGTCGATCGCAATCGCCGCCTGGTTACTAAAAATGTTAAGCGGAGTCAGCGCCGATTCGTGGAAGATGCCGGAATAAGAGCGATTTTCGACATACAGCACCCCGATCACTGCCCCACGTGTCTTAAGCGGGACGCACATCACCGAGCGGAGCTGCAAGTCCAACACGCTGGATGCATCGGAGAAGCCAGGATCGGAGATGGCATCGTTGACGATGAGCGGCTTCTCGCCGCCAATAGCCTCACTCACGATCGAGCGGCTGATCTGCTCATAGGCGTCGGTGAGAGTCTGGCCATCGCGGCTGCGTGCGACGGGGAAAACGTAATCCCCCTTCGGATCCACCAGCACAATGAAACCGCGTTCCGCTTTGACCAACTCAATCGCCTTGTCCAGAACGTAGGTTAACAGTGGATCCAGCGAGCGCGTCTCCGCCATATTCAGGGTGACTTCCAGGATGTGTTCCAGAACATCTGACTGCACGTTGTTGTCCACAGTGGGCTTGTTCCTCAAAGTACTTGCGCTGCTCAGCAGGAAAAATCGATTGTATTGCCAACAGCCAGACATAGGTGGTTACTTGCTGCTGCTCCACCATTATAACACAAGGGCCTGTACCGGGGTGCAGCGCGGCCTGCCCTATTCCAGAAGGGGGATGGAGCGCCCCAATGCGCCCTGAATACGGTCTTCTAGCGTCTGCTGGACGGTCTCTGACGGGAGCTGCAAATACCAGATCGCTGCATCAAGCAGAGCGCGGCGCGGGGCCAAACCGACCAACTCAGACCGCCAGATACTAGACCCATATCGAGCCGCCTCCCGCCGGACCATCTCGACCACAGGGGCAATGGGCGTTCGGCGGGTGTCGGTCAGGTTCATCGAGACCTGTGCCCGGCCCCCGACCAGGACGCCCATTGCCTTGACGTTTTGCAGCCCGCCAGAGGATGTGCGCAGCGCCCGCGCGACTCGTCGGGCGATCTCGACATCATCGCTGTTGAGCCATACATTGAAGGCCACCAGCGGCCCCCGTACACCAATGGCAGTGGCCCCGGCTGAACCCAGACGACTTGGGCCAGTATCGGGCTGGCGCGCCGGGTTGTCTTGAATCGCATCGCGAAGCCCCTCGTACTGGCCACGTCGCAGGGCGCTCAGGTCGCTGGTCTCAGGGCGGGTGGCCGCATCGCCGTAGTAATAGACCGGAACGCTCAACTCGTCGCCAATCCGCGCTCCTACCTCATGGGCCAGGGCAACACAGTCGTGGCGGGTCAAGCCTTCAATCGGGATGAAGGGCACCACATCAGCCGCGCCGATACGAGGATGCGCCCCGCGGTGCTGCGTCATGTCGATCTGCTCGGCAGCGCTTGCCACAATCCGAAAGGCTGCCTCAGCAATGGCGCTCGGCGTGCCCACCAGCGTGAACACACTCCGATTGTGGTCCGGATCGCTGTGCCGGTCGAGCAGCCACACCCCAGGCAGGCCCAGGATCGAATCGCCAATGGCGTCGACTACCTTGAGGCGTCGTCCTTCCGAGACGTTCGGCACACACTCCACCAGGTGAGATGTCACACTGCGTCCTTTCACATACAATCAAGACGACGACAAGTATAAACAGAAAGTTGCTTCATGCTACCAAGAGATGCTTACACCCAACTGGCCAACATACCGATGTGTCGCATTCTGAACGGAATGTGGCAGGTATCAGGTGGGCATGGCCGGATTGATCCAGATGCCGCCGTAACCAACATGCGCGCCTACCATCAAGCTGGCTTCTTCACCTGGGACCTGGCCGACCACTATGGCCCGGCTGAGGACTTCATCGGGGCTTTCCGCCGCCAGATGCTCGCGGCAGGTCAGCTCGACGGCCTCGATTTCTTCCGTGCCTTTACCAAATGGGTGCCACGGCCCGGCCCGATGACACGCAATATCGTCGAGAAAGCCGTCGATGTCTCGCGGAAGCGCATGGACATGAACCGCCTCGACTTGCTGCAATTTCACTGGTGGGATTACAGTGATGAACGCTATCTCGACGCGCTGAACCACATGGCTGATTTGCGCGATGCTGGGAAGATTCACCATCTCGCCCTGACCAACTTCGACACGATCCGCGTCAGGCGCATCACCGAGGCAGGCATTCGCATCGTGTCGAACCAGGTGCAGTACTCCTTGATCGACCGTCGACCAGAGCAG
>JAADYZ010000347.1 GCA_010092775.1 Chloroflexota bacterium | reverse complement strand
TTGTGGTGGGCCGTGGGAACAAACTAGGTCCTCCTCGCCACGCTGATTCTGGGGCTTATGACGGTGGTGGCAGGCGCGTTGATCATGACAGGCCCCTCCGACACGACTACGCCGGAGTGAGCAGCGGAGTGGAGTGAGCGGCTGCTACCTCTCTACGAAACGATCATGAGATCGGCATCTGAAGGCGACTAGCTTAGTCGTTTTGCCCTTCCAGCCACTTCTCTATAATCCCTTCAAAGCCGCTGCGATGATTCTTGTGCTGAGGATCGAACCCTAGCTCGTCACGAGCTTTGGCATTGGTCAGGCGGACCGAGAAGGAGAGCGGCTCCAGGTTGATGCGCCCCATGTAGGGCATGAGTTGGGCGTCGTCGCTGCTCTCTGGGATGGGACCTTCGATCGTCTGAGCGAGGTTCATGTAAAGGTTACTTTGCAGGACAGGCTCATTGTCGCAGATATTGTACGTTTCGCCATGAGGAGCTTGTTCGAGGGCAAGGCGCACCGCTTGGGCGACATCATCAACATGGATCATCGGCCAGTAGATCGCACCGTCCCCTTCAATGGATGCTTGGCCGCGTTTCAGAGCGTAGAGCAAGCCGCGCGTATCGGGTGAGTCATGTGAGTAGACCAGGCCTAGACGCAAGATTACGCCGCTAGAACGCCGCAGGAAGGATGAGCGTAGCAGAAGCTGTTCGGCCTCCCAGAAGCGCTGCACCGAAGGAACAGGCAGGACAGGGGCCTCCTCCGTTACAAAGACATCGCCATAGTCGCCGTAGATGCCATAGAAGCTGGGAAACACAACCGTCTTCACACCTGTTCGCTCGCTAGAGCGCAGCAGATTCTCCATCATCTTGACCATCACTTCGCCGCTGAACTTCCAGGTGTCTTCGGTGGTAGTATCGTCGGTCGGCAGGGTGTTAGCCAGGTGAACGATGGCGTGCACCCCTTCGAGCGCATCGGTCAGCAGTTGGACGTCCCGCCCTTGCCCAATGAGCGATGTCACTTTCATAGCGCGCAGCATGGCACCGCTCGCGTCGGTCCGGGCAAGACCGATCACATCGTGGTTGTGCTTCTTCAATTCAGCGATGACGGCCCTGCCGATGAATCCGGTTGCACCTGTTACAAAAATACGCATGACGACCTCAATTCAGAAGGGTTGCGACGATTTGTCCTACACGAGCAATAAGAGGTGGACCCAAAACCAACACCCCGACGAGGGCGGCAGTCGCAGCGCCTAGCAACACAGCGGCGGCAGCGACATCTTTGCCCACTTTGGCCAGGGGATGAATATCCGGGCTGGCCAGGTCAACGACGGCTTCAAGGGCCGTATTGATGAACTCCGAGGTCCATACCAGCCCAATCGACAGGACAATCAATGCCCATTCGATAGCCTGCAAGCCCAGCCAAAGACCCAACCCAAACACCAGGATGGTGGCCACACCGTGGATCCAGGCGTTCTCCTGCGTGCGTAGTACGTACCACCAGCCAGCAAAGGCATGGCGAAAACTGTCAATACGGTTCGCACTGCGCTTCTTGGGCTGGCTGTCCATGTGTGGCGAGGCGAGCTAGGCAGACCCGTACAGCGAGCGAACGCGATCCATCGCAACGGACTCATAGGCCCACATCTCGGATTTACCTTCCGGCGTCTCATGGTCGAAGCCCATCAGGTGCAGCGTCCCGTGGATGGCCAGCTTTTGCAGCTCCAAGATCAACGCGTTGTCGCCGTCGGCGGCCTGTTCCTCAGCAACGGGTACGGCAATCAACACATCACCGAGGTAGGGCGGCGCGTCCGGCTCGGCTGCATCCGGGTCAGACGGGAAGGTGAGCACATCGGTCGGGCCGTCCACTCCGGCATATTCATAGTTCAGTTCGTGGACGTGCTCGCTGGTCGTCAAGTTGACGGTCATCTCAACCGGCCAGCCGCTTTCCGCAGCTTCGAGCGCACACCAGGCTGCGATACGGATAGCCTCTTCATCGACATCATAAGGGACTTCATTGACCACGTAGATGATATACTCTGGATCGCTCATGCCTCGCTTATTCCTTGTCGTCAGGTTGATCAGATGAACTATCGGAAGGGTTTACTTCAGCTTCAGGCTGTGCTTCTTCTGCTAGGGTCGCAGATGCTGGGAGTCGGTCACGATCCGAGAGATCGCCGTCTGCCTCCAGAACGACCTCATCCTCGGGCTCTTGCACGTCAGGTGCACCAATCATCGCAGCAACTTGCTCTTCATCGTCCGGATTGGCCTCGACGGTGGGCGGCGCTGCAATGGCTTTCTTGTCGCTTGGGTATTGAATACGCGGATGATACATGCCATCGAGCGCGCGCACAAAGGTGGCCTTAATGGCATTCACATCCCCGAAAGTCAGTCCTGAGTCGTCGAGTTGGGCAGCATCAATACGGTCTTGAACAATGCGGTTGACCAAGTCCGTGATGGCTGCGCGGTCTTGCGGCTTGATCGCGCGCGCCGCACTTTCGCAGGCATCGGCTAGCATAGTGATTCCGGTCTCGCGGCTGCGTGGCTTGGGACCATCGTAGAAGAACTGCTGGCGTTGGGCACGGGTCAGCTCGCCGCCATTGGCCTGCGCCTCTTCCTCCGCTTTTTGCAGGAAGAAGGAAATCTGCATGGTGCCGTGATGCTCGGCAATGAAGTCAATCACCTGGGGGGGCAGTTTGCTCTTGCGGGCCCACTCAACGCCTTTGATCACGTGGTCCTTGATGATCCGAGCGCGTTGTGCCCAAGAGAGGTCCTCAAAGCTGGAGAGGTCAGCAGATTGGTTACGGTTCTCGGCGAAGAAGCCGGGATTGTGCAGCTTGCCAATATCATGATACATCACTCCAACCCGTACCAATTGGCGGTCTGCTCCAATCTCGGCGGCTGCGGCCTCGGCCAAATTGGCAACGGAGATGGTGTGGTTATAGGTGCCCAAAGCTTCGGATTGGAGGCGACGCTGCCAAGAATTGTCTGGGCGCATCAAGTCGATCATGCGGAGCGTGGTGGCCTGCCCAGTAATTAGCCCGACCAGGAACAGTAGGACCAAGGCTATTCCGGCGGAGAAAAGCCCATTCAGCACCGCGAACAGGATTAGCTGAACCAGGCGTAGTGTCTCCGGCATGTCGGGCAGGCGGAACACCAACAAGACCGCAATCCCGCCAAGGGCGGCAAACAAACCCGCGATGAAGAAGGCATTGAGCCGGCTGCGCGTCCGCAAGCTACCGGCACCCAGAATGCCGCTCAGGGCCAGGTAAGAGGTCAATTCCAGCGACTGCGTAGTGAAGAAGCCAGTCAGTGCGGCCAGCACGATCACGCTGAGCGCAGCATACTCGGTATTCACAATAGCCGTCAGAATCAAGCCAAAAGCAGCAATCGGAAAGAGAAAAGCCAGTGTAGATCGATCGGGCAGCATCGTTTGGGCGGTAGCAAGAAAGATCAGGAAGAGAGTGACCAGCACAAGCAGGTGAAGCGGTCGTTCGGTCCAGGTGCCACCAATGAAGACCAGATAGCCACCTAGGACCAAGGTAGAGAATATGGTTGCGATGATGACACTAGCCACCGCCTCCCAGGCTAGCGCCTCGGCTGGCGAAAGGTCAAGGGCATCGAGGGCTTCAATGTGACGCTCGGTGACTTCTTCACCGGCCCGGATTACGACCTCTCCTTCTCGGATGATCACCGGTTCCAGATCAATGGCATCGAGGGCGATCTGGCGGGCTTCTTCGGTCGCAGCATCGTTGCGAATGCTGTTGGCAGCGATGAGATCACGCGCCATTTCAACCGCGACCGGGACCAGTGCATCAGGCAGGTCGGTGCTGACTTTCAATTCGAGTTGACTGGTCACCTGGTCGACGCGCCCTTCAGCCACCTGCTCACTCATGGCATCTTGAATCAGGCGCACCACTTCCTGCTCGACCAGGTTGAAGTGCTCATCGCTCATGGTGAGAAGCGACGCAACGATGTCCGGCGGTAAGTCAACAAAGGTGACCTGATCCACGTAGTTGAGGCGCAACCCTTCATCAGCGAAGGTATCAGCGCGCACATCGCGCATAAAGGCGGCAATCAGGCGGGCACGCCGCACTTGCTGCCGTCCGATACGCGGATCGGGTGGATCGTAGACATCCTGCACACTTTGGAGCGCGGCGGCTTCAGCCTCTTGCAGATCGATTTCGCTGACATAGTTGACTTCGTAAGGTGCCAGGATGGTCTCGGGGGCGATGTCACCGACCTGGAGTTCGACAGGTTCTGGCCCCGGCATGATGGGAAAAAGCAGCAGCAGAACCGTCCCGACAAGAAACAGGGTGGTAATCAGGCCAAACATGACGTTCTGAAAGACGCTTCGCACCTGCGAGCCCAAAGACTGGCCAGAATCGGCAGTTGGTCCGGTCAGTGCATACTGCTCGGCTCCGTTAACTTGCTCAGGATGATTGCCAGAATTCTGCGCCACGCGAGAGTCCTTGATTTGCTTAGCCCTTTAGCAGGTCGCGGACGACTTCGTTGACCAGTTTGCCATCAGCCTGGCCCTTCAAGCGCCCCATCAATGGTCCCATCACTTTGCCCATGTCTTTCGGGCCGCTGGCACCAGTTTGCGCAATGATCTCCTGGGCGATGGCTTCCACCTCCTCGCGGGAGAGCTGCTCGGGCAGGTAAGCTTGCAACACATCGAGTTCGAACTGCTCAGTCGCAGCTACATCTTCGCGGCCAACGTCCTGGGCTTCTTGGATCGAATCCTGGCGCTGCTTGACGAGTCGCATGATAACGGATAGAAGGTCATCATCAGACAAGACTGCGGCTTCATCTACGCCCTCCGCAGCGAAAGCTTCGTCCAGAGCTTGCTGGTAAGCCTGCATGTCTTCCTCGCTGGAGCTGGACGGTTTCTTGACGCCATGCTTTTTGATCGCCTTGTTGACCAGGTCTTCGCGCTTAGACTGCTCCGCCTCTTTGAAGGCCGAATTCAACACGCGGAGGACGCCAACTTTTTCTTTTTCGCGGGCCTTCATGGCCGCCTTTAAATCTGCCTGGATTTGATCACGTAGGCTCATGAATGCTCTCTCTTGGTGGTTGTGGTGTTCAGCGACGAGTATAACACGAAGGCGAGCGAAATTCCCGACTGTCAGAGACGTGATTGAGCACAGTCGGGATCGCTCGCCAGTTGATCGCTGCGGATAGTTGGAGATGCTTAGTCGGCGCTTGAGGGATCCGGTTGATCCAAGACACCCGCTCTTGCCAGCTTGTTCGTCAAGGAGATGCGCGTTTCTTCAAAGCTGTCCGCCAGATAGGGCAGGACCAGCCAGGCGTTGCCAACCCCGAACATGGTGCCCGTGAGAACACGTAGAAAAGGTGTACTCTCACGGGTGGGGTAGATGGGTAAGCCAAAGCTGTCAAAGGGCGGATTGGAGAATAGCTGGCTGAAACCATCCAGGCCAATTGGGCCGATGGCGATGATCAGATAGGCCCAGAAAGGAAGATAGGGCACTTTGACTCCACCCATGACGAGAACACCATAGACCAGCGCGAAGAAAGCAATCGACCCGTAGATGGCCACATCGCGCTGACAATAGGCGACTTTCCAGCCCATCGTCTCGCTGCCGACAAACTGCTTGGCGGCAAACACGAGATCATTGTCCAGGGCGGTTACGTCGACGCCATCAAAGAAGGCTTCCTGGGAGGCGAAGTCTTCAAAACTGCCATTCCTTTCCACTCCGGCGCGCTCTCGCGGGTAGACCGTCTGCTCACCGAAGAGGAACCAGGATCGAAAGGCAAACTGGTGACAGAGCGGGCTGTAAGTCGCATAGATAGCGTTGCCGAGACCAGTGGCACCAAGCTGCATCGCAATCGGAGCTGCGAAGGGCAGCCCTGAAT
>JAADYZ010000006.1 GCA_010092775.1 Chloroflexota bacterium | reverse complement strand
TCTCTTGGCCGGCTCGGCCATCATCATGGACTCCAGCAGATCCGTGATGGTCGTCGCGAACGGCGCGAGGCCTGGAGGGCTGAGATGATGCGCCGTCGCTTCGGCCACGATGGCCCACCCGTCGACCAAAACGGCGAACCCGCCGTTTAACAAACGCTGTAGACCCCATCAAATCAAGGCCGGTGATCGTTCTGCCGGTCTTTTTGTTTGCCATTCTGCCCTGCGCAGCCCCCACAAAATGCGTTACAGTTGCGCCCATGTCCAGCCTTGCCCAACAATTCTCCATCACATCCACTCGACTCGTTCCTGTACTAGCTGCCATCACGCTGGGTCTTTACCTAAGCCGTCTGCTGGCCGAAGTGCTGCCTCAATGGTGGGCTGCGGCTGGAGTGGTTGGCGCCCTGGTCGGCTTCGGGGCTGGTAGATGGCTGTGGAAGCGCTTTAGCGACGAACCAAACGCAATGGCGGCGCGTCATCTGCTGCTGTTGCCCCTGGTGGGCTATATCATCACCCCGACTTTCGCGCCGCAAATCGGGCTCGCGCTGGGCGGGATCGCACTTCTGGCTTTCATCATACATCACTATGAGATGGCTAGCTTGGGGCTCCTCCTCGATGGGGTGTTGGCCTTGGCGGTCGGCAGCCTCTACCTCAGTACGACGCTACCCGGTCTGTTGCCCGCCGACGCTGGTGAATTTCAATTGGTCGCAGCCACCTGGGGGGTGGCCCATCCACCGGGTTATCCGCTTTACACCATGCTAGCAGGCTTGTTTGCCCACGCCCTGCCAGCTCAGCTTCCTTTTGCGACCAATCTGTTTTCAGCGCTAACGATGACCGTCACCGTTCTGCTAATCGCCAGGACCACCCGCCTCGTGATAGGTGAAACCGACACCCAGATGAGCCCTTGGGCTGGGCTTGCAGCGGGATTGACCTTTGCGCTAGCCACTAGTGTATGGTCAACCGCGACTCAAGCCAGCATCCGACCACTCACAGCCTTCTTTACGGTCTGGTGCCTCAATCTGCTCTTCGCCTTTCGCCAAGCCAAGCGCCAACGCGATCTGAATCTACTCGGCTTGGCCACTGGCCTGGGTCTGACTCACCATCCCTCGCTCGCTTTTGTGGGTATCTTCTTCCCTATCTTCCTCTTTCTGTCAGATCGCGAATTACTCCAGCAGCCCAGGCGCCTGCTTCCGGCCATCGGCTTCTTTGCCCTGGGTTTTGTTCCCTGGGTCTACCTACCCTTGCGCGGTGCCGCCGGAGCAACCCTGGCACCCGAGGGCCTATCAACCTGGGCCGGATTCTGGGACCATGTCCTGGCACGTGGATTCGCAGGCGACATCTTTTTCTTTCGCACGCTCACAGACCTGTGGGACCGTACCCTGGTCTTCGGCAACATTCTGACCTTTCAATGGTCACCACTGGTGCTGCCGCTGGCGGGCATTGCCGTGATGGGCCTCACCCTACGTGATCGCCTGGCGCTCCTGCTGCTTGGTGGGGGCTTTCTGCTTCACAGCGCCCTGACCATGACCTATCGTGCGCCGCAAACGGTGGAGTATCTAATCCCTGCCTACGTCTGTCTGGCCCTAATCACCGGTATTGGCCTCGCCCAATTGGCGCAGGGCAAACGCCCTGTGGTCTCCATCATCAACCCCTTGTTGATTAGCTCCCTGATGATTGTGCTGGCCGCCCAAGGGATGCGCCTCTACCCGGATTTTCTCTGGCTGCGTCAAGATAGATCCACCGATCAGGCGGTCGAGGCCCTGCTCGCTCAGGCCGAGCCAAACAGTTTGATCCTGGCGAACTGGCATTGGGCGATGCCCTTGCAGGCGCAGCAAGCCATTGACAATCAGCACAGCGATGTCGAGGTGCGCTATGTCTTCCCAGCGGGCGCGGAACCCCTGGCGGAAACCTGGCTTCGCCAGCTTGAAGACTCTAGCCAGCCTACGCTGGTCACGAATTACTATCCCGGCACCTTCGCCGGCTTCAGCGGGGATTTGGTCCCCCTCGACACTCAAACTCCTGCTTGGCAAGCACTTTCATTCGGCGCACAACCAGGGCTTGAGAGGCAACCGGCCAGCCCCGTTCTTTTCGACAACGGCCTAAGTCTGATCGCCTGGGACAATATCGATACGCTAGAAATAGGGGCTACAACTTCCCTGCTTTTAGCCTGGCAGATCGAAGAGCCGGTTGAGCAGGGCTGGGTAGCCTCGGTTCAGATGCTAAACGAGGCAGGCGTACTGATCGCAGTTGATGATCAAGCCCTGTCACTCGATGGCAAGCAGCCCGGTGATATCCTAGTTGGGCGCTTCGAGATCGGCTTACCGCCCTATGCCTTGCCAGAACGCTATCAAATCACTGTGGGTCTCTACCAAGTTGAGGGAGATGGGCAGATTACTAGCGCGCAGGGACCACTAGGTCAGCCGCGTCATCTGCTAAGCGAGCCTGAAGCCGACTTGAGTCCGCTGCCAGCCCCCACCGCTAATCCACGCCAACTCGTCTTTGCCAACGGGGCCCGCCTTCGCGGCTACGATTGGGAAGGCGATCAACTCATCCTGCACGGACAGCACCCCAACGGGCGCTACCAATCGCTGCGCGGAAATCGCGAGCAAGTCCTGGCCACTTTTCAAGACTTGATCAGCGGCGATTCTGTTCGTTTGGGTCCTTGGGGCATCCGCTTGAGCCCCGACTTTCACATCCCTGGGCCTGATCCAGGCGACCGCTACGTCAGCCTGGGTCAGGACATGCTGTTGACCGCAGTGACTTTTGAGCCGACTGGTCCACTCCAGCCGGGTGACAACCTGACCGTCGATCTGACTCTGCGCAGCACACGCCCCCTTTTGGCCGATCGTGTTATTAAGGTCGATTTGATCGGGCCAGGTTATGCCTGGCGCAGCCAATCGGACCACATCCCCGCCACCGGGGCCATCCCCACATTGAAATGGCTGAGCGGCACCACCGTCCATGATCGCCACCGCTTGAGCATCCCAACAGACGCCCCCCTTGATTCGGTACATCTGGAACTGCTGGTGTACGATCACTTCACCAACCTGCGCCTCCCCCTACTCGATCCAGAATTAGCGGCCCAGGGCATCGTGGTGCGCCTGCATGAATGGCCTGCACGCACCAGCCAAGCAGACTAACTTGACACGTTACGCTATAATCAAGCCTATGCCAGATCAACTCGACTCCGTTCAAGACGCCGACGATGTAGCCTACCGAGCCTTATGCCTCGGAGCAGTCATCATGCGCGGCATCATCGAGACCACCCTACGCACCCTCAAACCGGACAGCCCGGATAACGAAGATCGGCTGCGCTGGTCTCATCAGGCGGCAGTGCAGCTCAACAAGTGGCTGGTTGATGAAAAACTCTATGCCTTCTTCTCCCCGACCGAGCATGCCCTCTTCCGCAAAGAGATCACCACCTGGGATGCAGCGGACCTGCGCTATTCAAGTTGGGCCGTCGAGTCTTTGGGGACTGTGATGTGGGCGCTTGAAGTAGTACAGACGATGCCACCTTATGACCGTCATTTTGAGGTCAATCCGCTGGTACATGACATTCCATTTTACAAGGATATCGGGGAATTCCTCTGGAACGCTGGTTATCGCTCGGATCGAGATCTGCGGCAGGAACGCGCCACATCTGAGGTCTGGCATTGGCGGGCCGAGATCGCCAAATCACAGAAGATCGGCGCACCACCCCCTGCGGGCCTCACCTATGAAGAGGCCATTCAGCAGCAAGCGCAGCACGCCCGCCAACGCAGCATTATTCCCAGCCCTATCGATGGCGACTTCCCCGCCTTCCAGAAAGCCTACGGGGATGCCAACACCGCCGAACAACTCCAGCTTGAAGCCATCGCCAGCTATCGCCACTTCGCCCTCAACTGGATTTGCGGCTTCGCCGTCGAGTGGGACGATACGCCCACCCCAATTCGTATCCAGATCAGCGGCTAGCTCAATCGCGGCGCAGCCACTCTACGACGCTTTGTAATGCCTTCTCCGGCAGGGACTTAGCGTTTTCAGCCAGGCAGCCTTCGAAGCGCTTTTCCAGGTCAACCCGATCTAAGGTACCCGATGCACCAATCATCACAATCTGGGTGAAGGGAGTTGTGGCCCCCCAGGGTTCACCCATCTTCAAGACGCCACGCTTGCCTGTCATCTGCAAGATTGCCCGGCGTTCCGGCACATCGTTCACGTGGATGATACCTTTTGCTCGGAAGACGGTGTTTGGCAGACGAGCCAGAGCCTTACGCAGTGCTTTGTGCGAGAGAGCTTGGTCCGTTGACCAACTCCAGGTGTCAAAGACCATCCCATGATCATGGGCGTGGTCGTGTCCCTCACCCGGCTCGTGGACGTGGACATCATGTGTCGCCCGGGTGGCGACCCGCTCTGGCGCAAAATCACCCACACCAATCACCAGTTCGAGCGGCACCTGCGCGTAGCTCGTCTCCAGGATGCGCACATCTGGCACAATCTCCCTGATCCATTGGCGCACCGCAGCAAGTTCTTCGCGCTGTACGAGGTCGATCTTATTCAGGATGACAATGTCTGCCGTGCCGACTTGATCAATCGCCAGCATCCCAACCTCGCCATCTAAGGATCGGATTTGCTCTGGGTCAACCATCGCCAGGATGCCGTCCATCTGCACCCGCTGGCGCATCTCCGGGAACAGGAAGGTCTGAGCGACTGCCATTGGGTCGGAGACACCGCTGGCCTCCACCACAATGTACTCTGGCGGGTCATCTCGATTAATCAGGTTTAAGGTCTCTTGCAGCAGATCATCGCGGATCGTGCAGCAGATGCAGCCATTGGCAAGGTTGACCGTCTGCCCCTCACCTTCGACGCCTACTACCATCTGCGCATCAATATTCAAGGCGCCAAAATCGTTGACCATCACGGCTATCCGCATGCCGTGATTTGCCTGTAGAATATGGTTGAGCAAGGTGGTCTTACCAGACCCCAAGAAGCCGGTAAGCAGCGTGATCGGTATCACATGCTTCGTCATATCGTCGCCCTTCTGGTTCGAATGCGTTAAGTTTAGCGCGCCGATGTGGCAAGGTGAACCGGCAGAATGGCGAACGTGATAGCACGTACAAGGCGCTTCGATATGGGCATCGACTTTGATTGGCAAGTAGAACACCACAGCGGCGAAACCGAAACGGTTCATGAAGATCACCAGGTTCTCATTCATCGCCAGCAGCGGCGACAGCGTATGCTGTTGGGCGCGGCCATGATCTTATCCGCCGTTCTGGGTACCCTGGCGGCCTTTGCCATCCGCTGGTGGTCGATCAACCAAGACATTCGGCAACAGCTTGAAGCGACCATTGCCGCCGAAACGGTTGCCCTCCGCCTTGGCGATCAAGACGCTTTTCTTAGGCTGCAAGAACAGGATACCCAGTGGCAAGTGATCCAAGCCACGGCATTTCAAAACTATGGAAACCTGGCCGATGTGTGGCAGGTGCCGGGCGAAATCACGTCAGTAGACATCGAGGAGGATCAGGCGACGGTGGTGCTCCGGGAGTATCTGCATGGAGAACCTTATCTCGTCACCTGGCACTATCAATTCGATGAAGCGCTGGGTTGGGTCCACGTCATGCCACGTGATGCCTTCTACGGCGCTTCGCAGACGCTGACAACCCCTTATTTTGAGTATCACTTTTTTGAACATGATGCCGCATACGCGGAAGCACTCAACCAGGTGCTGGAGCCCTGGCAGGCCGCGAACTGTCAAACTCTCAACTGCGATCTTTTTGCACCCTATCCCGTCCACATCGTCAGGCCCTTGGCTGGCCCCACAACGGTTGAAGTTCTATTTACCGATTTCGGTGTAGCTAACGGGGTCTATATCGCACTGCCTCGCACCGGACGTATCCCAGAGTTCCCCGACGAACAGCCTTTCGGAGTCTACCTGGTTCAACACACCATCAGGGAGATCAATGCCATGCAGGCAACCCTGTTCCCCGCAAATTGAAGGCAGGGCTATCGATTTGCGCTTGTCTCCTTCGTCTCTGATCCGCTAGGCAATCTAGCGCAAGCGCAAGCCTGCAATGGGTCAAACCCAACAAGCCTGTTAAACTCCCTCGCGTAGCTCGATCCACCAAACGCGCTCCTCCTTTGGAAGGTCGCTGAGATAGGACAGAGGCTTGAATTGGTTCTGGTGGGCGATCATTGCGGTATTTGCCATCACGGGTCAAATACTCCTCTTTCGCCGTCTACAAAAATCGTACAGCATCCCCCAATATCTCTTCCTAGTCTGGATGCTCTCTGGGCTGATCATGGGTCTTTTCACGGTGCCCGGCAATTTTGCAAGCTACACAGGGCGCAGCTTGCTCATTCTCGCCTTTACCGGGGCAGCGGCCTGGCTCGGCCAGATTTTTGTAAACATGAGCCTCAAGCGCCAATCGAATGCAGGCTTCGTCGATTCACTTGCCAACACCCGGCTGGTAGTTGCCTACTTCATCAGTATGGCCCTGTTCGACAGCCCACTCGAACCGCTCAAGGTCGCCGCGATGGGTTTGGTGGCGGTGGGTGTGGTGATCACTAGCATTCAGGACCCCAAACAAGCGCAACCCGCACAAAGAGGGTGGATCCCTCTGGCGTTGGCCAGTGGTGTGATGTTCGCCCTATTCAGCACTGGCAATCGACTGGTCAGTGAAACTGGGCTTGGTACCCTAGTGGCCATCCCCGCCTGGATGGTCGTCACAGGGGGCCTCAATGGGGTCTTGCTAGTACGGGAACCGGAACCCCTAAAGATCGATCAGGATGTGTGGGTCATTGCCCTGGCCATCGGCCTGACCATTCTTGGCAATATCGCCCTGGTCTCGTCCTACAATAGCGCGCCCAACCTGGCCTATACCTTTGCCGTGCAAGGCTCTCGCATGGTGATTCTCTACGTAGCCGTCATCGCGATGGGCCAGGATACCATCAACCTGCGCCGTTTTGGTGGTGTCGTCACCATTTTGGTGGGCGTGATTCTGCTGTCCTAGGCATCAAGAGCTACTCTTTGTAAGGTCGATCTCGCAAGTTCTTCTTGGTCCCCATCTGGGCTGCCTGACGTCGCCAGCCCCATCCCCCCATCATCGTATACAGTCGCGGCGGGATGAATGGTGTAGCCATCAGGTCAACAGCTTCCTGCGGAATGGCTTGATCCTGAAGCAGGGCCTCCGCTGCCAGATTCAATGCCTCAATAGCGTGGCGCATCATGCCACCGAGTTCATCCAATGGCTGCCCATTGACGGCCTGGCCGCCACCCAGGGCAAGCGCCCCCATCCATTCAAAACCCGTCGTCTTGGCGAAGCGCTCACAAACTTCGATAGCAAGCGCCATATGCTCCACTTCAGGAAAACCACAGTTGACAATCGCGACAAACTGAGGAGGCGTTGTCGGCTCGACACGGCTGGCGGCGATTTGTTCTAAGGCCTTTGTCGCAAGGGTGGGCAGGGTATCGACGTAGAGTGGGAAGGCAAACACCACCAGGTCCGCCTGCTTGACAGCCTGAATCATCACCTGGGTGCCTTCTTCGCTGCGAAGGGCTCTCACAAGTTTGATGGTCTCATACCGATAGCCACCCCCTTCAAGGCGCTCTAGCAGCGCTCGCCCCAATGACTCTGATGTGCTGCTAGGATGTTTAGCGCTGCCGACCAGTAAGACAGCTCGTCTGCTGATGTGCTCGCTCATTTAACCCCCTCCAATTGTGATAGAACAGATCGCAGGGCATTCTGCTGATCCTGTTCAGATTGATCAAGCGTCACGACAAGCGTGGCATGAGAGGGTGCATGCATATTGATAGAATGCCGCCCAACCAATCGATCAAACAAGTCCGCTAAACTTGCATTGGGAGTCGGCAGCACACCAATCCCGATCAAACTGGGGTAGCGCTCATAGCGTGGCTGGTGATGCACTTCGCCATCAACCATCTGGAAGAACGGCAGAATCAAGCTGATAGCCCGATCAAGCACTTTCTTCAACTCGGATGAGTAGGTCCCAAAAGGGATTGGAGAGAGCATCAAGACGACATCGCTCTGAATCATGTCGCGTGCAATGTCACGCCCTGCATCGCTGATGCGGCATTCGCCAGGGCTTTTTACCCAGCACTCGAAACAGCCGATACAAGTTGCAATCGGAATAGTATGCAACGGATAGTAAATGACAGAAGCAGGAGACTCGTCCAACTCCGCCAAGATCAAATCTGCCACCGCATGGGTTGGATCATTCTCGTTTAAGGCACCGTTCAGTAGGGTTATTTGCATCGTCTTCTCTTAACTCACTCAGCTTTTCAATAGTGGACATGTCCACTATGCCTATTATTGCATAGTCGCCAAGAGAACACAGTGTCATTCGTCAGGTGCAGCACCTGACAAATGACACTATTGAATTGTCGTGACCTAGGAGTGTCTAACCGAGGTAGTCGCGTAGATGGCGGCTGTGGGTGGGATGGCGCAGCTTGCGCAGCGCTTTTGCCTCAATCTGTCGGATGCGCTCGCGCGTGACACCAAAGTGTCGCCCGACCTCTTCCAGGGTGTGGTCCTTGCCATCCTTCAAGCCAAAGCGCAGTTCAAGCACTTCGCGCTCACGGTCACTCAACAGGCTCAAGACCGCATGTACCTGCTCTTTGAGGAGCTGCTTATCGGCCTTTTCTACGGGGCCAAGGATTTTGTCATCTTCGATGAAGTCGCCAAGCAGACTCGAATCTTCCTGTCCAACCGGCATATCGAGAGACATCGGGTCCTGCGAGATACGGATAATCCGCCGTACCTTGGCCGAAGCCCGGCGCAGCTTGCGATAGAGGGTGGCATCCAATCGCTCGCCATCTTTCAATACCTGCTGAATCGCTTTGGTATCCTCTTCTTCCAGGTAACCCATCTCCAGGGTGAGTTCGTCAATGGTGGGTTCGCGGCCAAGGTGCTGCGTCATCGTGCGTTCGGTCTGCATGAGCTTGTTGATCGATTCGACCATATGCACCGGAATGCGGATCGTGCGGGATTGGTCCGCTATGGCTCGGCTGATCGCCTGGCGAATCCACCAGGTGGCGTAGGTGCTGAATTTATAGCCCTTGGTATGGTCGAATTTCTCGACTGCGCGGATCAAGCCGATGTTCCCTTCCTGAATCAAATCCAGAAAGCTGATGCCGCGCCCCATGTACTTCTTAGCCACACTCACGACCAAGCGTAAGTTGGCCCGTGTGATCGCATTCGCCGCTGCCTCGGCCAGCAGATGCACGGTATCTAGGTCATCCTCGAAATCTTCCGCTGGGATGTCCGCAGTCCACGCTGTGAAATGATCGAAGGTGGGAATAGCCATCGTATTCAGCCAGTCGCTAACGATAGCCGAACGCAGCTCCTCAGGCATGGTGTAGAGCACCTCAAACACCACAAACAGCCGCCGCGCCAGTTCGGTCCACTCGTTGTCGCGGCCCCAATCCCGCTGATCGAGATAGGAATGCAGATACGATGGCGGGTGTGTGATACCGTCTACCCGCAAACTAATTGCTTCCCGCTCCAACAAAGCAAAGTCAGGCGCTTCGACGTCGAATTCCTGGCACATGGTGAGGACATCATCCCAGGCCAGGATGAGTTTCTCGAAGAGCATGTGCATAATGCTAAATGCTGTGACAGGTGCTTGCGCCTCGGTCAGTTTGTCATGCTGCCGATTGGCTCGACGGCTGGCCGACATTTGTGCCGTCAGCCAGATTTCCTGGTCGGCGGTGAGCAGCCGGACGCGACCGATCTCCCGCAGGTACATTCGTACTGGGTCGTTGGCAAGCTGCGCCGTCGACGGATCGATTTGGGCTTCTTCTTCGTCGTCCTCATCTTCGTCATCTGCGTCGCCATTGTCATCGTCGCCATTCAGCAGGCTGTCGTTATCGTCCTCGTCAAGTTCATCGTCACTCAGATCGTCGAGTTCATCTTCCAACTCATCAGATGGGCTAACCTTTTTTTTCGACACCGTTACTCTTCCCTACTCAAATCCGAATAAGACTTGGCCATCGACTGACGCCGCCCTCGGACCGTCTGCTGACCACGCGCCAGTTCCAAATTGCGCAGCGCGGAGACCATCCCCGCCGCAAAAGCACGCCCTTGCGGGCTATCGTCATCATTGAGAGCATAGGCGAGTTCGCTCACGACTTGCTTGATACGGCTGATCCGTAGATCAATCAGTCGCTGTACCGCCTCATCCTGGATGACATCATCGGTTAGATTGCGGCGTGTGGCCGGGCTGCTTTCGCGCAGCAGACGATCAATCGAGTCGGCCAGCCAGCCTTGCACGCTTGTCCAGCTTGATGGTGCAAGCATCTGGGCCAGGTAGACGAGCGGCTCCATATCCTTTTGATTGAGTGCATCCTGCCAGTGGCGAAAGATCTCGCGATGTTCGGCACTGGTAAAATCGTCTGGACTCAGCCGCCCAACCAGCACATCGTCATCAAGTGCCACGCCCGTTCCAACACACTCATCGAGGACTCGATTGGCCCGGTAAACCAAACGTGGATAGTGGATCAACGCTGTCAGGCAGAAGGTCTCGCTGACCAAGCCGCCATCATAGACGAAATCCTCAGTCGCGAGCCGTTCAGAGGGATCGACTGTTGTCGTTGAGGCCTCCGGCTCTTTTGTGCGGGGCGTAGGCTTGCGCGTCTCTGCGCCATAGGAGGCAAACAAGGACTGCTCCGCCACCCGGAGGACGCGCGCCAGATACTGCCGATAATGGCTACGCTCAACCGGGTCAGCCACCCCTTCGATCAACGGGACAATAGAGCGGGCAATCGCCGCCTTGACTTTTGGATCTTCGAGGTCCTGATCCATTGTTGCGGCGTCAATCATGTACTCAACAATGGTCTGGGCATTCTCGACCAGTGCCACCCACTGCTCAGGTGACTCTCGGATGACATCATCCGGGTCCTGCCCATCCGGCAGGGTAATCACCCGAATGTCGAAGCCCAACTTGCCTTCGTAACGCAGCATCCCCTGCGCATCGAATTCTGCCGTGAGTCGTGCATGGTAGGTTTCTTCTGCCTGATCGAAGGCCCAAACCCCTTCTTGAAGCGCTTGTTCAGCCGCCGCTTGCGACACTCGTTCGATCACTTCGCGTCCGCGCTGGGTGGCCGTCTGGCCTGCCGTGTCGGGGTCAAGCGCAAGGATCAAGGCTTTGGCATAGCGACCCAGTGTGCGAAGCTGCGTCTCCGTCAAAGCCGTCCCCATTTGTGCGATCACATTGCTGAAGCCCGCTTGATGCGCCTGGATCACATCC
>JAADYZ010000346.1 GCA_010092775.1 Chloroflexota bacterium | reverse complement strand
TGAACCCGGGTAGCTTTGAACATTCAACCAGAGCGGCCAGTGCTCCGGGAAGACCATGTAAATCATCATAGACTTCGCTGAGTGGGGTACTCTCCAAGGTAGCAATGATCGCCTCAAAGTTGCGCTCGGCGGATTGATAAACAGCGGCCTGATGGTGGCGCTGCTCCTGGTCTGACAAAGCGAGATAGCAAGAGATCAGACAGTAGTTTCCATCAAAATCGATACAGTAGGGTGGATGCCGATCATACAACCCTGTGTGCTTCTGGAGTGATAGGGTTGACTCGACTACCTGCGCTGGATAAGGAAAGGGCTGGCGTCGTGCCTGGTATATCCAGTGGAAGTGAACGGCGCCACCCAGGTCAATGATCGTCGGCTTGCGGATGACACGGTTCCAAAACGCACGCTGCCAATAGCCCGTCATTGGGTTGACATGGGCATTGAGCCAGTCGAAATAGCGCTCGAACCACGCAGAGACATCAACTTGCTTTGTGAACCATGACTCGAAAAGATGGCCCGCCATATGAATGATCGCGGCCACCCCGCCACCTGCATGGGAACCTCGCCATACGATATGCCACCCCATATTCTTGTTGAGGATGTCTTCAATCCCCCAGGCAAAGCCCAGGCGTTCGATCCAACGGGTGAAGGCAGCACGATCTTCAAGCAAGGGCAGAAGCTCCGGTATGGGCTTCAGCCGATTGATGTAATCCTCGGTGCTTTCGATGCTCAGCAAGGATAGTGCAGCGATAGCATAAGCAGTGGCATGTTCTCTTGAATGGCCATCGAAGTAGTGGCCGTCAAACCAACCATCAACCCCTTGAAGCGAGAGGATGCGCGCGGCCCATTTCTCGCGGGAGATGCACGTGGTCAGGCTCTCCAACCTATCGATGATGTGTAGAATGAAGACGCTATCTACCATCGCAAATAGATCGGGCGTGTTGTTTCCTCTTGTGGACGCTATTGCGCCGTCCCATTGCCCCGGTAGATGTTCGCCTACCGAGTGTTCAATCAGGAGTTCTTCGATAGAGCGCTGTAAATGATCCAGCATTTGGGATGTGGGTTGGGCTAACATTGACAAATTCGATTTTCCAAGTAATGTATTCTAACCAACTCTACCCTACCAAATTACCGTCTCGCAAGACAGGACAGGCAATCATGACCACCTCAACAGGCTCGACCAGTCAAGACGACCAGAAACTCAGTTTCTGGACCAAGATGGCCTTTGGCGTAGGGGACGTGGGCCCAGCTATCAGCTCATCGCTGACAGGCTTCTTTCTCAACTTCTTTCTCCTAGACATCGCCGGGCTGCGTCCGGCGGCTGCCGGGACGATCTTCTTGATCGTTAAGATATGGGATGCCGTCAACGATCCGCTGATCGGTTCTCTCAGTGACCGCACGTTCACACGGTGGGGCCGCCGCCGCCCCTGGATGTTGTTCGGTGCTGTGCCTTTTGCCTTAGCCTTCTTCCTCCAGTGGATGGTTCCACCACTGAATAGCACTGGCCTGTTTTGGTACTATCTCGTTGTTGCGCTGCTGCTGGATACCGGCTTCACAGTCGTCAACACGCCTTATGCCGCTCTCACACCAGAACTCACCAGGGACTATGATGAACGCACCAGTCTGAACTCCTTCCGGTTTAGCTTCTCGATTTTAGGTGGAGTCGTCGCCGCTTTCATGCACACTCAAATTGTCGGCCAGTTCGATAGTGTTTTCACAGGCTATCAGGTCAGCGCGGCGATCTGGGCGGTGATCATCGTTGCCGCGACACTTACAACCTTCTTCAGTATACAGGAAAAATACGTCAAACCAGACGTTGAGGAAGACCACCTGGGAGTACTCGAAGGCCTCAAGATCGCTCTATCCAATCGGGCGTTTCTTCTGGTGGCGATTATCTATTTGTCCTCGTGGCTGGCCCTTGAGTTTGTGCAGGCCAATTTGCTTCTCTACTTAAGGTACTGGATCGGCGCAGAAGAGATATTCGGTACGTTGGTGCTGATGCTGCAGGTCTCCGCTTTCGTTTTTGTGCTGATCTGGACGAGAGTAAGCACCCGCATTGGGAAGAAGAATGTCTACTATGCGGGAATGAGCGTATGGATCATCAGCTCGCTGGCTCTCTTTTTCGTTCAGCCAGGTCAGGTTATGTTGGTCTACGTGATTGCATTTTTCGCCAGTATGGGTGTGGCTGTCGCCTACCTCATTCCCTGGAGCATGCTACCTGATGTCGTTGAGATGGATGAGCTGGTCACTGGCAAGCGG
The DNA here is from genome assembly GCA_010092775.1 of Chloroflexota bacterium. Taxonomy (GTDB): domain Bacteria; phylum Chloroflexota; class Anaerolineae; order Aggregatilineales; family UBA3940; genus TC-71. The sequence goes on along the minus strand of JAADYZ010000346.1, from coordinate 15,396 downwards.
CGCGAAGGGGTGTTTTACGGTGTGTTCACTCTGCTGCAAAAAGTAGGTATATCACTTGCGCTGGCTTTGTCGAACTACATGCTTGAACTCAGTGGCTACATCAACGCAGTACCGGGCGAAGCCCTCCCTATCCAGCCAGATTCCGTACAGCTCGTCCTGAGGATATTTGTGGGACCAGCGGCGGCGCTAGTCTTGGCTGTGAGTTTCATCGCGGTCTATCTCTTCCCGATTACCCGCAAATCTCATAATGAACTTCGGGATCAGCTTGAACCCCGACAATCTGAGGAATAGATCAGTTTTATACCGAAGGGCACAACTCAGGATGATTATTGCTCGCCGCCACCCTTCCATAATGCTCTGAGCGTGTGAGCAGCCAGTTTAGGCTTGCGGTCACGCGTAAAAACTCCTTTGGTGTTGAGGCTGGCCGCACGGCCTGTACTCTGGCTCGTCTTGAAGTCGCACAGGCACCATACGTGTGTGCCTGCGACATAGGGTTTGTCCGCTAACCGTTCGATGTATCCCTTGATCATCTCAGCTTGATATTCTTCCGAGAACATTTCAGGTGGGTCTGCATGCCAGCCGGCCAGGGCATCTGCCCCAAATTCGGTCAGGACGACAGGCTTCTGATACCGCTTATAGACCGCTTCAATGCCCTGTTCCATCGCATCAACTCCATCAGCAATTCGACCTTGTTCGAAGTACCAACCGTGATAGCGATTCACACACACCACATCAAGGAAGTCGAAAGAGTCTTCTGGCACACCTGTAAAGCTCACGATGCTGACCGGACGTGAATCATCAAGTGATTTCGCCAGTGTGTATAGCTCCTGGAAAATGGGTTTGGCCGCTGGGCGAAGGGAGTGCGGCTCGTTGGCCAGACACCACATGATCACGCTGGGGTGATTCTTATCCCTGGCGATTAGCTCCCGGGTGTACTGTTGAACCAAAGTCGTGCGGCGCTCAAGCCCACTCTCTCGAAAGAACAATCCCACGGCGGGTGTCTCGTCAATAACAAGGAAGCCCAGTCGATCTGCCAGAAACATCATCTCTTCAGAATAGGGGTAGTGGGTCGTCCGAAACGAGTTCGCTCCCAATCCTTTCATGATCTCGAAATCTCTGATGACGGCAGCAGGGGGCAGGCCACGCCCTACAATCGGAAAGTCTTCATGTCGGCCGAAGCCCTTCAGGTGAATGGCTTCGTTGTTCAATAGCAAGGTGGAGCCCTCAACATGGATGGTGCGGATACCTACCGGCAGTGTGTAGCGGTCCAGAACCTCCCCATCCCGCGTGAGGTCTACTGTGAGGTCATACAACGAAGGAGACTCAGGTGACCAGAAAGATGCATTCTCAACGATGAGTCTGGAGCCGTCTACAATAGGCAAGCTTTGTCCATTCAGAGCATAGTGGATTTCGGCATCACTCAGCCCATGTTCGACTCTGATGTCCACAATGCCGGTCGAGCCATCAATCTCAGTCTTCACCGTGATGTCGCGGATGCCACCTGGTGTGCTTGCATAAAGCACAACCGGGCGGTGAAGCCCACAATAAGGGAAGAAATCAAACTGGGTTTGTGGATATATCCCATCATGGTGTGCAAAAAAGTCAATTTCTCCACCCGTGATGTTCCCTGGGGGGACCCGGTCCGAGGCAAGATCGCCATCGACTCGCACAATCAACAGGTTGCCAGCCTGCTCCACCTGCTCCGAGACCAAGAACTCAAACGGGAGATGTCCTCCCTCATGACTGCCAAGATGGACACCATTCAGCCAGACATCGGCTAAATAGTTAACAGAGCCGAAGCGCAAATAGATGGCCTGCCTATCCCATCCCCAGGGCCGATCAAACTGCACTTGATACCATGCCGGTCCGAGGAAATCGCGGCTGTTCTCGAACTGATCGTTCCAACTTGCCGGAACAGCGACAGGCCTGCCCTGCGGAAGCCCCTTGGTCCAGCCAGCATCGAGTCCCTGGCCATCCGGGTCAAACTGGATTTGCCAGTAGGTCGCAAGCTGGTGAACTTGTCGATAAGGGTTGTGTTGTGGATAAAGCATCGCGCTGCTCCAGGAAATGGAAGGGTCAAAAAGCACGCCGTATGGAGTGCGAAAAGGAAATGGGGAGCATGATCTAAATGAATGGTTTGATGTGCCGCTGGAAGTGTAAACTTAAGGCCGCACGATAGTCCTCTTCATGGCGGTTTAAGAGCCGGTCCAGCTCTTCTCCGAACGCATCAAGAATGGAACCATAGGTCACATGAAGAAGCTGTCGGGCATGGAACTCATCCAGCAGGGTGGGCAGCTCGCTCAAAGCGACCTGCCCGCTGGTAGGGACCTTATCTGGTTGGCAATCAAGAAAGTAGCTCTTACGATCGCTCGGAAAGCGAGCATGGGCTAAGTCTAACATGCCCATAAAGAGACTCGGAGCGGACTGACTTGCCACCCGCAGTGCCTCCAGATAGCTGGTCCCTGCTGTTTTAACATGGGTCATGCCAGCCGTGTACTGGGCGATAATCGGATAGAGGCTGAACTTATCTGAGCCAGTGTGGATGCTGAGCTTGTAGCTTCCAAAATGACGCATAATGGCAGCATGTTTGGCGAAGTCGCGTTCGAACTCATCTATATCACCGATGTAGTCCACACCTTTCTGGAACTTTCCTACAAAACGGGGTGCCAGGCTGACAACAGGAACCCCACAGCGGATGAGTTCGTTCGCTATGAAATAGTGCTCGTATATCGAGGTCGGCGTATCTGTCTCATCAACCGACATCTCAAGATCGTAGGCTTTGCCCTTTACAAGATCGGTGAGTGCCCCGGCGATGGTTGTCACATGCACCAGGGCATATCCATATTTTGCCAAAGCGCGGGCAAGTGTAACTTCATCGAATTCAAGCGTCAGCTCATCCAGTTGAATTGCTTCGCTGCAGTAACGAGCCAACATATCATCGTAGCTGCTTGCCAGTTGATCCCAGGCCAGCCCGGTCAGCTTGTCCTTAAGCATTCCCAGTTCTTCCGCATTAGCTGCACTATCCACATGATCACTGGGGTCGATAGTGTAGAAGGTGTAGCCTGCTTGCGCAAACGGCGCAAGATGCTCGACTTCTTTAATATGGTCGGCATCGGCGCCCCATCGCTCTCGCCATCCGGTCTGAAAAACACCCCACATGGCGAAGTCCATCACCTGCTGTGGGGTTCGTCCGGTCCGTATGTTCTCCCTGACAGACTGCTGTGCAAAAATCGCTGCGATTTTCCCGGATGGGTCGCTCTGACGCAGAGAGTCGATATGCCCTGGCGTTGCCACACCCAGCCGATCGCCAAATCCAAAAGACGTTTGCAGCCCCACCGGAGCAGGGTTTAACCAGGCCAGCCGTTTGCGTAGCTCGGCGGCATTGTGTGGGGTCAGGGCGCAGAGAGTGACATCATCAAGTTGGCGAGAGCTAACAAAACCATCTGTATTCCCCCTTACACCCAGCATCCGTTCATGGCTATCATGCAGCCGAATCAAGAAGTATGTTGTCCCATCCTCAGTAACGGTTGAGTTTGGATAGGTCGTTCCAACAGCAGGTGTGAAGTCTTCCACAGCGGGTCCTCAATCAGTTGCATCGAGTTTCACGCAACCCATGAAGCATTCTTCCCCCTTCGTCCTTGTTTAGGTGTTCTGGGGAAGCTGGGGGCATGAAGAAGGATTCGAGGGAGCAGGCTTAAATTCGACCTTTGCCCTGCTCCCGAAAACTATAGCCTAAGCAGCGATGAACTTCAATCGCGTTAACTCTCCTGTGTGTCAGACTGACTGAGACAACTTTGCCCAAAAGTGGTGCTCCCCTGAAACATGGGACGTAATTCGCTAACACAAAACTCGAATAGAAAATGGTCTCGGAGGTAAACTGGGCGCGATTTTAGCCAGCCCACCTCTGAAGAAAGCACGATGTCCGTCCCGCGAGAAGTCCTGCCGTGGATCCTACTGGTGATATTTGTCAGTCGATTAGCATGGGTCCACTACTTTACAATCTGGTGAGCATCATGTCGCTAAACGCTGGGACGGGTGTAATGGAATATACGTCGAAGCCTGTTGGTATCGACTTCTGGCAAGTGAGTCTCTATCAACCCAAATACATCGTCCACCAATCCGCTGACATGCGCGGCTCCTTCTGCTGGTGCAGATTTGTACGCCGAACGGATACGCATCGGGAGATCGTCCGGCTTTATCGACAGTCGCTCGTCAATGACTTCGATCCACTTGAACCCGAAGTAATACATTTTATTCAGACCAAGTAGAATGTGCAGTAGCCGCTGGTGAATCTGTGTAAATGCGTCATAGAACAGAGCAAGGTTGTCCCCGCGTGCCAGGTACATCTCCCAACGCCAGAAATGGTCAATCACACCATATTTCTGGACAATTGCAACCGAAAGCTCTCGTGGATATTGCGTTGCACGATTTCGCCATGATGTGATGACATCATCCCCGTATAGTGAAAACCCATCGACAATGCCTGAAATCAGATTGTGCCATAAGACGTTCGTCGCGTGTTCATTCAAGACCTGATGCAGTACATCCTCGACAAAGTCGCGTTTATAGTGGCTGACCTCGACCAAGAGTTTTGAATCTGTTCCATCTGGTTGGTTGCGATGAATAAAGTAGTCATCTGACCAGACCTGTTCGGCAGGGTCGAACCTGTACAGTCGATGTAACTCAGCATCTGCATCCCGCACAACTTGATGGCGTTCTGAGTCCGATGGCTCGTGATCCCAGATCACGCCCATATCCAGGTCAGAGAAGCGATCCGCATGTCCACGCGCCGTCGATCCACCCAGAATCACGGCGGGAACATCCGCGTTTCGTGCATACAGTTCACCGATCCGCTGTGCAATGCGATAACGCCACTGACTTGCATCATTCATATCCTTATCTTTCCTTCCTCACGCGCTTTGATGATAGCCTGAGCGCGATCCACCTCTGCCGCGATCTGCTCAACCTCAATGCCCTGTTTCTTCAGTGCACATGCCACCCGAATCCCTGTGACACTATCCATGTTGACCTCCGTGATGTGAGTGTGTCTTCGCAACCACAACTCTATCATGGAGTCGAATTTTTTATTAAGAATACTGCGCACAACCGTCCGCTGTACCTCGGCCCTGGCTCAGACGGAACAGACCCTGATGTCCTGATCGATTTGCTCTATCGCACTTACCCTCTGGAATAGTTCTTGTCGACGTGACGATTGATAATCGTATCAGTCTGCGAGAAGCCGCCCCTACAATTGCTGACGACAGAGTTGCCAACATCTGCTCGCTGTATAAGATCATTGCGGTGGCATCTTGTTGGACGGACCTCTTGGGAAAATCGACTTGCATCATAAGTACGCATCACTTCCTGTCCATTTTATAGGCTCAGAGGAACTTGTGCATGTCAATGTTTTTCAGTTGAGCTTCAGCCTGAATACATCTAAAATCAAGAGGTCATCGTTCAGATAAAGCTTAGGATGATTGTATGAGGTTAGAAGATCAACGAATTGTCGTCGTTGGAGCCAGTTCTGGGATGGGGCTGGGCGTGTGCAAGACCGCTGCGGCAGAGGGCGCTGAAGTCATCATGGTTAGTCGCTCAGAGGACAAGCTCAAGACGGCCCAGGAATCGGTCGATGGGCAGACGCGGATTCTCCCAGTAGATGCCAGCGACGTAGATGCCTTACGTAAGGTTTTCAATGGATTGGGTCAGTTTGATCACCTGGTCGTTACGGCGGACGCAGGCACAGTGACTGTTCCCTTTGTAGATGTTACGCGCCAGCAAGCTGAGCACAGCTTCTTAAAATTCTGGATTGCGTTTCATAGTGCGCAAGCGGCAGCAGATCATCTACGTGAAGATGGATCAATAACCTTGTTCGCAGGCGTAGCAGGGTTGCGCCCTATGCGCAACGGGGCGGCTTTGATGTCTCCCGTGAACGGAGCTGTTATTTCGCTGGGGAAGACGTTAGCCCGCGAGTTAGCTCCTATCCGTGTGAATGTGGTCGCGCCTGGCAGTGTTGATACAGGGCGTTGGGACGCAGCCACAGTGAAGGGTGTCGCCAACTGGGCGCAGGAATCGCTGCCAGTGCCCCGCGCTGGCACGCCAGCCGACATTGCCGACAGTGTTCTATTTCTGCTTACAAATCCATATACGACGGGCATCGTCTTATTTGTTGACGGCGGATTGATGCTCAGTTGAGAATTAACCGACTAGGGATTTGCCTTGGCTTGGCCCTTGTTGGACGATAGGCTGGGAATATAATGGGTGTAGGCGCAACGCCCATTGGGCTGACATTATTATACGAGGGTCTAAAGACCCCGTCAAAGCCTAAAAAACAGGTTCAGACCGTGCCCCTCAAGGTCACATCGGTAATCTTCCGGTAATCTTCATGTGGGTTTCCTGCTGTGCTCTAGATTCTAGACAAAACGACTTCGTGAATACTCAAGGCATATGCACTACCTTCCGGGTCGCCAGAGTGCTGGCGATCACTCCAATTCGCTGAGTAGATCAACCAGAGACGCAGTCCATCATCAGAGATAAACTTGGATGGAAAGTTAAGAAAGTAGGCCTCTGGCCCAAAGCGTTCCAAGTAGGTGAACCAGGTCCAGGGACCAGTTAAGGTTGGGGCTTCAAGGAAAAGGGCATCATAGTGTCCCATCTCAATCGGATTGGTGACACACATCAGGTAGCGATCCAGCCCAGGATTGTAGGTTGCAGCCACACAGCCCAGGTTATCTTTCCACGACAACAAGGGTTGAATTCGGGCGAAGTCATTCGTCCAAATGGGTGTATCATGGTCATCTTGCCCGGCGTAGAATTCATAGGCTGAAGCATCATTAATAGTCTTAATTGATGGGGTAACGCGCAGAAGGTAGATGTGTTCGCCCTGATGCCAGTTGTTCTTGGCATCAGGATCACTTGACCCATGCGCCACAAGATACGCTTTGCCATCCGGCGAGCGCTGCATGTCTCGGCCAAAATCAACAAAATGTGGCTTCCCAATTTTGATCGGGCCGAGGTAAGGATTCTCATCGAAGAGCGGCGCATAGGGCGTATGGGGTGTCTCCTCCCAAGTTTGGCCCATATCGCGTGAGATGCGGAACCCGACAAATGGGCCGAGATAATGCCAGTCCCAATCATTTGGTCGTGCGTCCCAATCGGCTAGCAAGCACAAGGTGCCATAATACCAGACACCATCATGCACCAAGCTGCCACAGGGATAGCGCCCACCGTAAGGTGTTGGGTCGGCTTCAATACGGGGCTTGAGATTCTCGATCCGCAAGTTGAGCGGATCATCTCCTATGATACGAGCCTGAGCAGTGGCGGCCTTGCGTCCCAACAGATCGAGCGAATTGCACGCGTAGGCGGGATGATCATCGTTGAAACTTTCGTCTCGTCCCCCCTCTTCTAAAATGTACCCGTCCGTCCAGGGTGAATAAAGATGGTCGTCGGAGGCCCAAGATGGATACCAGGTGTCAGCGTTAGTGTAATTGCGGTAACGTCCTGTGAAGATCAAGCCTTCTAGCAGGGAAGATCGTGCAAAGGGGATTGTGTTCAAGTCCATGTTGGTTCTGTGCCAGGTTGCTGAGATGCCAGGGTGATCCGAACGTCATGTTCGCCGTCGCGTAGATTGAGCGTGTGAGAGGTCCATGCTTCACCATCAACCTCAATCTTCTGGATCGATCCCTGCCCTTTCCAAGTTAGGTTGTAGACTGCATCGTAATATTGCAGGCCGTCAAGACGGGTCAGCGGATAATAGGCGAAAGGCTGCGGGTCAGCGAGGTGCCACCCTTCGAATGTGTAGCTGAGTCCATAATGCAGATTTAGCACCAAACCCAAATAGGGTGCATTGTCCCAGATGCGTCCGGTGTGCGTCTGGGCGAAAGACGGAAATGCCCAACCATGATCCCCGGTGAGGCGGTAGGCGCCAAACTGCCACTCTGTGATGGGCAGCCCACCTACCAACGCTTGATCAAGAATGAGCTGCAGCAGGCGATCCGCACCAGGAATGCCAAATCTGTGCCGGACTTCCACATCGAGGAATGCGATAAAGGTCTGTTGGAAAAACGGAGGGAAGGTCACTCCGCCGCGACCTGACGCATAAGTGTAATTCGCATCAATCCATTCGAACGATTCCCGGATTCTCTCCTCATCATCCAGCAGTCCAAGCCAGATGGGTACAATCGTCTCATAATGTGCGAACTCTGTTCTTGGATGGCCCTCGGCTTGGGGATCACTAACCACCCAGCTCTCGGTACGCGGCGAACGCAGGTGGGGTGGCTTGTAATCGACGTGATTGATAAATGTGCCCCGCTCACTATGCCACAATCCTCCCTCGCGATAATCCTGTAGTGCTGCTGCTTGCATCGCTGCGGCTGTATCGCGATACCGCTGTGCCTCGGCAATCTCTCCCAGCACAATCAAGAGATCAGCAAAACGCTGGAGTCCCGCGTAACACTCAGCGATGAAATAGGGTTCTTTGCCAATCAGTACACCTTGTGCGTCCCAGGTACCTTGGGTGATTGGCAAAGCCTCGCCAGGGCGGATCCGACCCAAGATGAACTTGGCACATCGGCGATAGAGGGATAGATACTGCTGTGCGAAAGCAATGTCACCAGTCAGTCGATGATGAAGCTCAGCCAACATCAAGAATTCTGGAGCTGCATCATCCCAGTAGTCGTTGATTTGAGGGGCTTGTTCAGGTAGATGTTTGCTAAAGAAACCGGCCACCGGGCTGCGGGTCGAATCCCGATCCTGACTGTATTTGTTGGCCAATCTGATATAGTCAGCAGTGAGGTGGGCAACAGCTTGGGGATCAAGCAGCGCATAGTAACCATAACCCAGTGCCTCTTCACGAGACCAGGCGTCGGCATAGGCTGGCACATACCCTTGGATCACGTTGCAACGAGGTGCGAGAAATTCACCATCGAACTGGCGTAAGTTGAGCGGAAGCCCACCCAGAACCATCTGGTAGAAAAAGGAGCCAAAGTCAGTCGAGACATCCGGGATGTGCAGCCGCAAACGACCCTCAAAGTGGCGGGCAGATGCTACTATGCCCTGATATAGGTGTAACTCGACTTCTTCGTTTGGTTCATCGCTATCCCAAGTCAACTCCCAGGTGAGTTGGCGGATTTTGGCATCTTGATCGAACTCGATCTCAGGCTTGTTCGCCAGAACCGACTCTGGGTCTACTGTTTCATCTTGCTCGATCTCCCATTCGGGTGTGCCAACGACGGCTGGTAACAATACATCACTTGCCCGGATAACCAGGTGGCCAGGGCGTGAAAACTGGATCAAGAAGCAGTTGCGAGTATTGGCCGAATAGAAGAGGATTTCATCTTCACCCGAAGCCACCAACTCGGTACCCTTATCCGACCCAACACCTGGGACGGCATCGTTGAGCAACTGGCGTGCCTTACCAGTGTGCCACATCTGAAGCAGCTTTGTTTCACGAGGTAGGCGGAGGAAGAAGCTTTTGGAGCCTGGTCCGCTCCGTTTCCAACGAACTTGCTGACCAGTTGGATCGGCCTGAATGGCCCATTCTTCTGATCGAGCCTTGATCTCAGCTTGTCCAGTGAATGAGTGGGTAACCTCGTTGGTCGCCTTCCACAAACGGGGTTGTGGTTTACTTAGCAAGTGTAGCAGCACATGCGTGTAGACGCTGGCTTCCTCTTGGTTCGGTGAAGCGTAGACAAACGAACTTGTATCGTTAGAGACGATATGATAGTCTCGAAGGTCGCGCACCTCTATAGATCCGTTTTCATCAATGTGCAGTGCAAGGCCACCTGGCAATTGGAATGTAAACATGCGGTTTCTTTCGGTGAGCGCAAGGGTGAGGTTGTTCAATTCAATGCAATCAGGCCACTAGCCGCATCCAAGTGTGGTAGAATTGATGGGGCCAATTTTACTTTGGTCCTACCAATAGAGCAAGTGGTTGATTAGCTAGATAGGTAACTCCTGATGCGAACAATTGCATTGTCTAACGCGACATGGGCACTTGAATTTGATAAACGCACGGGTGCATTGATCAGCTTGCGCTGGCGCGACTGGACGATAGTCGATCGCCCGAAACTGAGTATCGCCTTTGAGATGCAGCTCCCCTTGCCTGAACGGCGCAACAATCGCGCACGATCAGAGCAACAAACGCTTAGGTCGCATGAGGTTGCGGCAGATGGTAAGACAATAACCTTGTATTGGGGCAGTGTTGCCTCGGAACGGTATGGAGAGCACGAAATCGCTGTAAAGGCGACGGTCAAGCTTGACGAACAGGCCGTGATTTTCGCGATGCAAATTCACAATCAAACAGATGGTGCAATCGAAAGTATCACCTTTCCTTACCTGGGTGATCTAAAGCGTGCGGCTAATGCCGAATGGCTCAAGGGATTCTTACCGGTTTATGGCACCGCCCTTGAGTGGTCTTTGTGGCCCACTTACGACAACTTTCTCGGATACTACGGCGTTGACCATCCTACTCAACTGTCACCCTATGATGCTGGATTCGTGCCGATGGCGCCATTTGTGCTACTTCGGGATCAACAGCAAGGGATCTACATGGGGGTTGAGCAGATCAGCGCAGAATTGGTCGCATGGCATGGCGAACTACGTCCCGGTTATGGGAGCTCGATTGATTTCCGTGTGCCAACGGAGCAAGACACTCCAGATCACTCGGTGGCGCTGCGCTTTGGAGCCGTGCATGTACCCTACATTCAACCGGGGGAAACGCGGAATCTCACACCGATCCGGATAGAAGGCTTCACTGGAGATTGGCAAGCTGGTGCGGACGTGTACAAGCAATGGCGTAGTATATCAAGCCTGCGTCAGCCGCAGGTTCCGGCTTGGGCCAACGAACCACACGCTTGGCAAATGATCCACCTCAACTCACCGGAGGACGAACTGCGATTGTCTTTCAGCGACCTCCTTCAAGTCGCCCAGGACTGCGCCAAGCATGGTGTCAAAGCTCTACAAATTGTGGGGTGGACAGTTGGAGGGCAAGATCAAGACAATCCCTCTCATGATCCAGACCCACGACTGGGAGGTTTTGAGAGCCTCAAGCAAGCCATCGTAGCGATCAAGGACCTGGGGATTAAGGTCATCCTGTTCACCAAGTACACCTGGGCGGACCGCGCTAGCGAAGCATTCCGCAATGACCTGATCCGCCTGGCCGTCAAAGACCCACATGGCGATTACTATGTACATCCGGGTTATCGTTACCAAACGCCCGTTCAGCTTCTCAATATCAATACAAAGCGGCTGATCCCGATGTGTTTCTCGAGTGAGGCGTACTTGGATCGATGCGATGAGGAATTCAGGAAAGCGCTGGATTTAGGTGCCGATGGTATTTTGTTTGATGAGGCATTTCACCACGAACCAGCCTTGCTCTGTTTTGATCCAGATCATGGACATCGTATCGGTGCACCTGTTTATGCCAACGATCGACTGCTTATTGATCGGTTTCGCAAGCTGAGTGACCCCATCAATCCGGACTTTCTGTTTTCAGGAGAAGCGCTTTATGATTGGGAGATGGAAGTCTACCATCTCTCCTATCATCGTAGCGAGAGTAAAGAGCACATTCCTTTGTCGCGCTATCTGCGGCCAAACGCCCTCCTGATGACGGCGGTCACCGGCTTCAATGACCGCAATATGGTCAACCAATGCCTCCTCTATCGTTACATCATCAGCTATGAGCCGTACAATTTTAAAGGCCGTCTGGATGATTTCCCGCTTACGATTGCCTATGGCAAGCAGATGGACGCCCTGCGCACTGAGCATCGCGACTACTTCTGGGATGGCGAATTCCGCCATATAGTTGGGGTAGATGTGAAAGTCGATGGCAAACCTCATCACCCTTACAGTGTGTTTATCAACCGTCGAACGGGGCTGACTGGATTGGTTATCGCCAACTATGACGAGGCCAACCCGATCATCGCTCAGGCGACACCTGATGATGGGAGTACATTCAGCCGCTATCGTCTGGTCGATGATCCTACCTGGCAGCCTGTAGAGAGGGGGATCGCGATTCCGCCTCAGTCCGCGGTTGTTGTGCTGCCATAGCGCTCATCGGTAAGTTTAAATCAGACCGTGCGCCAAGTGATAGTACAGATCGTTCCAATGGAGTTCTTTCTTGAGATGCCGCAGCGATGTGTCTTGATCGATCAGAACGTACTCGATATTTGCGATCTCAGCGAAGTCATCCAGGTACTGTGGATTAAGAGACAAACTAAAGCCGGTATGATGCGCGCCGCCTGCCAAAATCCAGGCGGTGACGGCCACATTAAAGCTGGGATGAGGTTGCCATAGTGCCCGCGCGACCGGGAGATTAGGCAGGGGAGCTTCTGGTGCTACAACCTCCACAGTGTTGACAATGAGCCGGAAGCGACCACCGAGGTCAATAATTGTAGCATTCAATGCAGGGCCGGGCTGCGCGTCGAAGACTAAACGCACTGGGTCGGCCTTACCACCGATACTTAATGGATGCACTTCGACGTTTGGCGTTTCCGCTGCAATCGACGGACAAATCTCTAGCATATGGGCACCTAAGACTTTGTTGCCCTGTGAACTGAAGTGATAAGTATAGTCCTCCATGAAGGACGAACCGCCCTCCAGTCCGGCCCCCATTACCTTCATAGCGCGCAACAGTGCAGCCGTCTTCCAATCTCCCTCAGCACCGAATCCATAACCTCTGGCCATCAAACGTTGAACCCCAATGCCAGGTAATTGCACTAGGCCATGTAGATTCTCAAAATTGGTTGTGAAGCCCTTAAATGAGCCATCGCTCAAGAAGGATTGAATCCCCAATTCAATGCGGGCAGCTTCAACGAGCGCTGCTCGCTCTGCCCCGTCGACTTGCAGTGTTGGCGCCAAGGTGTACTGCTCTTCATAGATCGCGAGTAGATCGGTGATCGCTTGATTGGTCACACCTTCTACATATCCGACGAGGTCGCCAAGACCATAGGCACTAACCGAGATCCCAAACTGAAGCTGGGCCGACACTTTATCCCCTTCGGTCACTGCAACCTCGCGCATGTTGTCGCCGAAGCGGGCAAAACGAGCCCCTTGGGCATCGTGCCAAGCAGCGGCGGCACGCATCCATGTGCCAATCTGGGTCAGCACATCTGCATCTTGCCAATGCCCGACCACAATCTTACGTTGTAGCCGCATGCGTGAGCCCAGATAACCAAACTCGCGACCGCCATGAGCGGTCTGATTAAGATTCATAAAGTCCATGTCAATCGAAGACCAGGGAATCTCGCGATTGAACTGAGTATGCAATTGCAGGAGAGGCTTGCGCAGAGCTTTAAGTCCAGTGATCCACATCTTGGCAGGCGAGAAAGTATGCATCCAACAGATCAAACCGACACAGTTTGCTTCACCGTTAGCTGCCAAACATATATTATGAACCTTTTCCGGGGTGGTGACGATGGGCTTGTAGTGCACTTTGACAGAGAGTTGAGTGCTCTCATTGAGGGCATCAACAATGGTGGCGGCATTCTGCGCCACTTGGGCCAAGGCGTCGGGACCATAGAGCTGTTGACTGCCTACGACAAACCAGACTTCCAAGGGATCGAAGATATTGGTTAACATGGTGCCTCCCATCTATTGAATCGAGCAGATGATGGCTGTGACTGAATGTGGTTCAAACGCATATCGGAATCGGGTTCCATCGATAGGCAAAGTGGCCTCTTGCGTGCCTACTGAATCAGGAGAGTCGAAGTTGTTCTCAGCGTGAATGCCTAGCCCATTCACCACGCGGATCGTGGCATTGCCCAAGAATGCGCCTGCATTCAGCACGATTTCGGTTTCAGCACGGTTAGACTGATGCCGATTAACGACATAAACGACCAGCTCACGAGTCGCTTCGTTGAGGGTTGCTGAGACGTCGAGAAGGCGGACGGCATGATAATCGCCCCCTGAGAAAGTCTCCCCCTCCCAATAAACATCCAAGGCGATCGGCCCACACGTGGTACTGTACAATTCAAGAGGATAAAAAATCGTCTGAAGTACCAGCCCATCCGAGCTAGTCAAGATGGGCGCGATCGCATTGACAATCTGCGCGATGTTCGCCATTCGAACGGTCTGAGCATGGCGGATGAAAGCGTTGAGGTGCATCGCCACGACGAGCGCATCTTCAAGATTATAGATTTCCTCAAGCCCGATGGGAGTCTCTGACCTTGGCTCCTGTGGAGCCGCCTCTTCGGCTGCCCACTTGAAAAACTCAAAAGGAGTAGCCATCGGAGAAACCTCCGGCATCGTGCGGTACCATACGTTCCACTCATCAACGGCAATGGGTATCCGCTCCCTCAACCCAAGGTTCAAGCACAGTGCATCGATCAACCCCTCATATGCTGTCAGCCGCTCGTCGATTAACTCAGAGGTGGTCATATAGGCATCAAAGTCATTATCTCGATTGCCAACGTACCAATGCAAGGCCAGGTAGTCGATGGCTGGGCCAGCCTGCTCAATGAGGAGTTGGGTGCGCTCAACGAAATTAGTATGCCAGCTGGAGACAACAGACGCGATCAACACGATGCTGGGGTCTACCATGCGCATGTAACGACTGTACTCCGAGAAGATGCGAGCATAGTCCTCAGCCGATTTGTAGCCAATATCCCATGGGCCATCGACTTCGTTGCCAATTCCCCAATACCTCACATTGTGTGGGTCCTCATAGCCATTTGCGTGACGAAGTTTCACGATGTCAGTCTCCTGAGTCCCGTTGCAATACTCCAACCAGTCTCTAGCCTCGCGCAGTCCACCGTCGCCGGTGTTGATTGTAAGATAGGGATCCGCTCCCACTTTGCGGCAAAACTGGATGAACTCATCGGTTCCAAATGTGTTGGATTCCAGGCTGTTCCATGCCACATCAGCTCGCGTGGGTCGTTGGTCACGGGGTCCTACGCCGTCGCGCCAACGATACGCAGCGACGAAGCTACCACCTGGATAGCGGATTACGGGCATATTCAGGCGTTTTAAGGCAGTCAGAATGTCTTGTCGAAAGCCCTGTGGATCGGCCAAGTGAGAGCCAGGTTCATAGATTCCGCCGTAAATGCAGCGCCCCAGATGCTCCGCAAAGCCACCAAAGATATTGCGATCAATGTCGCTCAGTTGCCGGTGCGGATTTAGCCAGATCGTATTCATTGCGTAACCTTTTGCTGGCACGAAGGTGCCAAATGTCAGGGAAGAATGACGATGTGCAATTCGGCTGGCCCGTGCATGCCAAGAATCAACTCCATCGCGATGTCTGCGGTGCGGCTGGCCCCTGAGATTGCGACGATGTTGCTGGCTTGCCGAAAGCCCTCGAACTCATCAGCCCGCTGTTGCTCGGCCCAGGCTTCAAAGTTCGGTACAATCTGCTCCTGTCGAATTATCGCGATGTGCATAGTGGGAAGCAGCGAGGCCGAACGC
>JAADYZ010000345.1 GCA_010092775.1 Chloroflexota bacterium | reverse complement strand
TCACCCAGCGTATATTCAAGCGAGCCTTGATAGGCCTGGATGAATTCGTAAAGCTGGTCAACTGGGATCATGTGGTTGACCATCATCCCTTCGACCCACGACAGGTCCTTGCCCAAGAAGTCCATGTCGCCAAGTCGCAGAGCAGCGATGATGCTCTGCCCCATGTTAGCGCTTGCTGAGGCTAGATGCGCATGTGGAATATCCGAAAAACGAAGATTGTCCCACACACCGACTTCAATCAGCGAGCGATTCTCGCGGAAGGCTCGCAGCGCCCGTTCATAGCGCTCCGATACGAGCTCATATTCGAGATCAGGAGGACTGTGGACCAATTCGTCAACCACATCAGGAGCTTGCAACAAGTCCTCGCCGAGAAAGTAGCCCGAAATACGGCGTCGAATATCTGGTAGTTGATTGAAGATCAAACCGCCATAGGCATAGGTGATCCCGTGTTTTTCAAGGAACTGACCCATGTCCAGCAGGTTGGCAGCCGTATGCAGCAGTTGGGCGACCAGGATAGCCAGGTGGGGCCTGACCACTGATAAGGTGTGCTCCAACCTGACAATCGGGACGTTCGCACCCAAGTAGATCACTTCCCAGCCGCGACGGCGCAGCAAGAGTGTGAGCAGCAGCGGGCTAAAGGTGTGCATTTCTTCAGGTGGGCAGGCCACAATCAAGCGACCTGCTCGCGTCGGTGGGGGCGCAGCAGCGACCAAGGCTTCCAGACGCCCCATCGCCTGGGCAGAGGCAAAGTGCTCTTGCTGCACCGTGACGTTCCCTTCGTACCATTCCTGCCCGATATCTCGGATACCCTTTTGCAGCATCTCGATACAAACGGTTTCGGGCGGATAGATGGCAAAAGCCTGGGTCAAAATCTGCTTGGCCTCTTGTTCATTAAAGGCCATGCATGCATCAATCCAGCGTTCACGAAGTTCCGTTATTGTCCCTTCGACAGAGAGATCGGTTAAAGAGTAGCTAGACTCTTCTGTGAACTCATCGAAGGGGTCCTTGCCTTCTTGCTCTAGCGACTGCCACAGGTCAACAGCTCGACTGATCGACAGCCCTTCACGTTGACGCGCAATCAGCCACTTGACTGTGTCAATGTCGTTTTGAGAATAAAGGCGGTGCCCGCCTGCGGTGCGTTGGGGATGTGGGAGACCGTAACGTCTTTCCCAAGCGCGCAGGGTGTCGGGCTTGAGGCCTGTTTCTTTGATAACTGCCTTCAGGTTATATAAAGGCTCGTTACCATTCTGACCATATTCAGCCATACATCCCTCGTTAAAACATCACAAAATGGGAGTTGAAGCACTACTCCCGATGAACACCAATAAAGATTCGTTTTCTTGCGGGCCTATAAACGCTATAGTCTAAATGCAGCTCAACAAAATACAACGTCGGAAGCACGCTTGGCGTGCCAAAACTATGTCCAGAAGATAGCGCTTTATCAATGTTTTGTCAATGATTTGTCCATATTTTTCTTGACAAGTCCCGGTCGAAACCAGTATCTTTAAGTCGATCCCGTGAAATCTCAACGATCCATTGCACGCGATGTGGAGGCACTCGTCATGCAACACGTTCACACTTGGGAAGCTCCCTTGATCTCGCTAGCGAGTGCAGACAACCTCAACACAAGCGATGTGCGGCCCATCGAAGACATCTCATTGGTCAACCGTGCATACCGCTATTGTGATGAGGTGACGGCTCACCATAGCCGCTCTTTTCACTTATCGTCAGGGTTGTTGGCAGGGGAGAAGCGTCGTGCGGCACGCGCACTCTATGCGTTTTGTCGAACCTGTGATGATATTGTCGATCGGCCCAGTGGAGACACCTCAAGCCAACTGCGCGATTGGCAGAAGTGGTCGCTAGCTGCTGAGCCACCAACCCACGATCTCACTTTGGTGGCTTGGGCAGATGCGCGGGCACGGTTCAACATCCCACGCTTGTATGCTGAGCAGCTTATCGACGGCGTATCGCAGGACCTCGTGAAGAAGCGCTATGAAACTTT
The DNA here is from genome assembly GCA_010092775.1 of Chloroflexota bacterium. Lineage (GTDB taxonomy): Bacteria > Chloroflexota > Anaerolineae > Aggregatilineales > UBA3940 > TC-71. The sequence goes on along the minus strand of JAADYZ010000345.1, from coordinate 21,775 downwards.
TGATGAACTGGCCGATTACGCCTACAAGGTCGCTTCGACAGTCGGTCTGATGAGCATGCATATCATCGGCTATGCGGGCAAAGAAGCGATCCCCTACGCGATTAAGTTGGGAGTTGCTCTCCAACTCACCAATATTCTGCGCGATGTGGGCGAAGATTGGCGCAATGGCCGCATCTATCTGCCGCAAGATGAATTAGCCGACTTTGGCCTCAGCGAGGCTGACATCGCAGCAGGTCGTGTGACAGATACCTGGCGAAGCTTTATGCAATTTCAGATCGACCGCAATCGGCGTTTATACACCGAAGCCTGGCCAGGCATCAAGTTGCTCAACAAGGATGGGCAGTTTGCCATCGCGGCTGCCGCTGAGGTCTACCGCGCTATCCTGACAGACATCGAAGACAACGATTACGATGTGTTCTCCCGGCGCGCATACGTTAGCACCTGGGGGAAGATTAGCCGCCTGCTGCTTATGCGCTTGAGAGGCTGGCGAAACAGCGCCTAAGATGCGGACCGTTCAGGCCACTTCTGGCTTGTTCATGCTCTTACTGATTCTGAGTGGCTGTGGAGCCTCGCCCGCCACGTCAAGCCCAATCATGCCGTCACCGCCCGTCACCGCGACGGCTCAACCCCCTGCCTTAGCGACTGCTACAAGCTCCCCCACCGCAACAGCGCTTCCGACTCCGACTGATGTGCCGACGGCTACTCCTGCGCCGTACATCGGGCCAGAGGCTTATGATGACGCGATTAATCCGCTGACCGGTCTGCCCTTTGTCGATGCAGACGCCGCCTCTCGCCGACCGCTGATCATCAAGATTTCTAACGCGCCCCCTGTGGTGCGTCCGCAAAGTGGTCTGAGCTATGCAGATATGATCTACGAGCACTATGCAGAGGGTGGATGGACACGCTTCACGGCGATCTTCTACGGGCAGGGCTTCGATCATATTGGGTCGGTGCGCAGTGTCCGCCTGATTGACCTTGAACTTACCGCGGCCTACGATGGACTGTTGATCTTCTCCGGGGGCAGCCTGGGCGTAATCGACACGTTGGAGGAGACTCCGCTTTACCCGCGCGATGTGATCTCACCTCAATTTGGCTATGGTGAACCCTGGTTTGTACGCTTTCCACGTGAGGGTTTGCCCTTCGAACACACCTTGTTCACCGACAGCGCCCAACTGTGGGGGCTGGCTAGCGACCGAGGCGACAACCGTCCGGCACGCTTGAGCAGCCCTGGCATGGCCTTCTGGCAAGGCATCCCTGATGGTGGTCAACCGGCTCGCTCCGCCGATTTGACTTACGCTCGGACACAAGTCCGCTGGCAGTACGATCCAGTCAGTGGGAGCTACCAACGCTGGACGGATGGAATTCCCCACAGCGATGCCACTACCGCTGAGCAAATCGCGTTCGAAAATGTAATCGTTCTCAGCACCTATCATGAAGAAATTGAGCTGTTCCCCGAGAAGTACTTTGGCGAAGAAAAGTCAATGTTTATCAACCTGATTGGCAGTGGCCCCATCAGCTTGCTGCGTGATGGTCAGGTCTATGATGGCCTCTGGCAGCGCCAACAGCCGGATGACATGATCACCTTTCTGGACCAGAACGGCGAGCCTTTGAGTTTGAAGCCCGGACAGACCTTTGTTCAGGTGATCCGACTGGGGTTTGAACGTTTGACCATTCAGCCTTAGAATCAGAGCATCTTAGCTCTATTCTCGGGAGACCTTCAATGACTCGTGTCGTCTTTCTCGGCACCCCTGATTTTGCCGTCCCTAGTCTACGATCCTTAGTTGAACAGCCAGAGTTCAACGTTGTTGGGGTCATCACCCAGCCAGACCGCCCTGCTGGGCGGGGGCAGAGGGTGCAGATCAGCCCGGTAAAGCACTACGCGCTCGATGTTGGGCTTCCGGTCTTGCAACCGCGGTCGCTTCGCAAGAGCGAAGCCGTTGACGAGTTGCGTGGTTTGCAGCCTGACCTGCTGGTTGTGGCGGCCTTTGGCCAGATTCTCAAGCCAAACGTACTCGAGTTAGGGCGCTACGGATCAATCAACGTGCATGCCTCGCTGCTGCCTCGTTGGCGTGGCGCTGCTCCGATTCAATATGCAATTCGTGAAGGCGACAGTGAGACGGGCGTCACGGTCATGCTGATGGATGAAGGGCTGGACACCGGACCCATGCTATATCGCCATGCCGTCGCCATTGACCCGGATGAGACCGGGCAATCTCTGCACGATAAATTGGCAGCGGAGGCGGCGGAGATCCTGCCGGGAGTGCTCTTAGACTACATCGATGGCGCGCTTGAAGCCCAGCCGCAACCTGAGGTGGGTGTCACCTATGCACCAACCCTCCAGAAAAGCGACGGCTCGATTGACTGGGAAGACAGTGCCACAGCGATTGACCGCCAAGTACGTGCCTACACACCCTGGCCCGGAACCTACACCTTCTTAGATGGCGAGCGACTCAAGATCCTGAAGGGTGTGCCGCTCAACGATGCTGTGCAGGCCGCACCGGGTACCCTCGTTACCGAGATGGGGCAACTAGCCGTGCAGACGGGGGATGGCATTTACATTTTAGACGAAGTGCAGCCAGCTGGTAAGAAACGCATGACCGGCCAAGCCTTTTTGGCAGGCCGGTCAGATGCGGTGGGGGTTATGCTACAACAGGATGAAACTTAGCTAATTGGTGACCAACGACAAGACGATGGGTTGCTCGGTGTCGCAGGTCACAGCGGAGATTTCCTCGGGAAGGCCCTCAAGCTCCTCAGTCAGGCACAGGAACTCCCAGGTGGGTTCGTCACCGCCTTCAACCGCCGCGAGGCCATCGAAGGTTCCATCAGCCTGCACAATGGCGGCAGCGGTCAGACCATTCAGTTCGCCTAGATACAGACCACCCTCTTCAGATGCTTCCAGGTTGGTACGGAAGAAACCCGAGCCAGGAATGGTAATATTCAGCTCGACATCATCTCCCTCGAGGCGACCATTGGCGCGGACCGTCCCCACCTCTTGAGCGACATCAATCCGTAGGCTGACCAGTTCACCCGCCATGTAATAGGAGCGCTCAACCTGGTCGGTCGTGATCATGACAAAGTCGATGGTAGAGTCCTCATGCAGATACACAGCGGTGGGGCCGCTGGCTGGCGGCAGAATAGTGCCCAGATAGAGCTTGCCACGCTTGTCAGCGGTGTCGATCCCGGCGCCACCAGCTCCTTCGTCTGAGTCACCGCCGGCTTCCTCATCAGACTCACCACCTGCATCGGATGTGTCTTCATCGGTGTCACCATCGTCAGAAGACGCGTCACTCCCGGCGTCGGAGCCACTGTCTCCACTTCCAGAATCTGTGCTATCGCCGCCGCTGGGTGCTGGCGCCGGCGCTCCGCCCCCGCACGCTGCTAGCAGCATGCTGAGCATAAGAATCAAAAATGTCAAGCCAAGGCGTGTGAGTTTCATGTTCCCCTCCAATGGAAACGAAGTTTTGATGATTATCCGAATTCAAGCGGACTTTGCAAACGTTTGCCCTCCGATTTGCCAAACATTCACAGTGTCTTGATGTGGAATAAGGGTCGATCTACCAGGATTCCCAGTGGATTACATCGTCCGCAGGGCGGCGACCACCACGGCGGGGTGGGCCGCTGCGCGGCTCAGCCGGATAGCCAAACGAGACACACCAGGGCAGCGCATAGGACGCTGGGGCCTTGATGATCGCTGCGGCTTTGGCCGATTGATAAATCGTGGCCATCACCGAACCGATGCCATGAGACCAGGCCGTGAGCATCATGTTTTGTGTGGCACGGCCCAGGTCGAAGGGGACTGTTAAGCGTTCAAAGGGGTCTTCAGTCACCAGCGCGACTGCCATCGCAGCCCCCGCAAGATGACTCGCATAGGCCCCACATTGGGAGAGGGCTTGCAGCGTATCGTGCTGGCGAATCGCGACGAAGTGCCAGGGTTGGGTATTCTTGGCGCTGCCCGACAGCCGACCGGCATTGAGGATCGTCCGGGCAATGTCGTCTGAGATGGGCTGCTGGGAAAAGCGGCGAACGGCACGTTTAGTCTTGATCAAATTGTATACGTCAGGTGGGGGTGTCATGGAGCCTCCGCTGAGGATTTCAGATCAACATGTCTCTTGACTATAGCGAGAAAACACCTGCGCCGAATGATCTTCCCAACTGGTTGTGGGATGTCGTTCAGCGCGTGTTTATCAGCGCGATGCTAGGCCTTGTGGTGATGATCCTTATGGTGTTGGCGGGAGTAGGGGAGCAGCCGCCCCTAGGCGGGCTGGAGCTTGATCAACGGGATACCCTGCGCATCCATGCCTTGGCTGGTGCACACCTGACTGAGGGGCCTTCCTACCCCGTAGATCTTCCGGGCAGCATCGAACTGCATCTGCGGCTTCAAGGCGGCCCAGCCGACGCGGGTTATGGTATGCAGATCGAGGCAGGTGAAGAGACGATTGTCTGGCTGCTCAACGGGAATCGCTTGCAGGCCTTCATGGGTTTGGACGCTCTGACTCTGCCTGTGCGATCCTGGCGGCCTTTTCCGCATGTGCGCCCTGCGGGTGAGCTTAACAGGCTGCGTATCGATGCTTCAGCGGAGCGTTTGCGCCTATGGCTCAATGATGAAGTTGCCCTCGATTTGGCATATGGAGACATTGACCGGATTGAGGTTACGCCCGTGATTGACGCTGATGCCTCTGAGGATGTGACTTTGGCGGTCGAGCGGCTGAGGGTGTGGCGTGAGAAACCCGCTGACTAGTGCCAGCGGGTAGAGGTTTAAGACAGATAGCGTTTTGCATCGTCATTCGATACCTGGGTGACCTGGATGCTCTTGAAGGGCTGCATCAGATCAGTGACACGGCTGTGTCGCGCCTTGAGGTGGGCAGAGCGTGCTTGCCAGTCCCCGGTGATTTGGTGAATGACGGTCGGGTTTGACCCTCGAATCTCAAGGTCCGTATCAGCTATCCCGTTCTGCTGGTGTAGGGCTTCCAACGCTTTGATAAGCGTATCGTAGGAGGCCTCCACCAGGGTCATTGGGCTGCCAAACTCAAGCCGGGTGACGGTTCGCCGCCCGTTGCGAAGGATGGCATAGCTCCCATAGCCTGGGCCGGGATTGCCCCTGCTGCCACCTTCGAAGATTACAACCACTGCTTTCATAGATCGCGTCCTTATACCAGTAAGTAATCTGCCGCTCATATTACTCTCGATTCTATCATTGTTCCGTGGGGGAGGCTAGCTAGAGAGCAAACAACCCTGCAACAAAAAACAAGACCAACGATTGGTGGTCTTGTCAGATCAAATGGTACGGGTTGAGTTCTTCAAGCGGCGGCTGGCTCCAGATGATGCCCTTCGAAGTCAAGTGCGGTGAAGCGTAGGAAGGCCCGCTCAACCGGTGACATAGCGGCTGGATAGGGTGTGGCATCCCCGGCTTCTAAGATGCGGTAACCTTCTTTGATGTAACTGCGGACGGTACTGGTACTGACGCCCATTTCCTCTGCTGCCAGCTCGGCAGGTAAACCCTCAACGACGCACAACCAGAGTGCCTGCTCTATGCGTTGGGTCAGGCGTTCATAGCGACGACGCTCTGGCAAGATTGCCATGCCCGCGAAGGTGCTGATGCCTTGCGTCACGACAAAGCGCGGCGACCACAGCACAAATTGGACCGCCGCTGCTAAACCCAGGCCAACGTCTTCGCGCAGGAGGTAGGCGCTAGCCCCGGCTTGGGCTGCGATCAGAGCGGCATCGGCATCGGCTGTTTGTCCTAAACAGATCAGTTCAGCATCCGGTGAAATCTCTCGAAGTGCTTGGATCATGGTCTCCAGGGCAGTGAGTGAGCGTGCTAAGCTGGTATCCAGAATGATCGCGTCGAGCCGCTCAAAATCTTGCTTATCTTCAACCGTATGGATGAACTCCTCCAACGATGCGGCCTTTTCGACGACTCGTGTCCGCCGATCCCAACTGAGATAACTGACAATGGCCTGTCGCGCGTAGACGTCGCGCTCTATGACGAATAAACGAACGCCATTTGATAGTGGTGCAAGCTGCATGTGATCGTCCCCTCTCTTTTATACCTATTGCTAAGCCACTTTCAGCATAGCAGAAGGCATCTGTCAGGGTGTGACCCAAAGCCGACAAGTAGCTGACAATTAGCTGGGCGGTATAATCGACGCCAGGACGATAAGCGCTGAGTTGGTAGACTGTATGTACGCTGAAGTTGTGGTCAACCTGCCGATCGAAGGCAGCTTCCACTACCATATCCCCGAACAATTTGCTGGACGCCTGCAACGTGGACAACTGGTTGAGGTCTCCTTTGGGCGCCGTTTGGCCCAAGGCGTGATCATCGGCTTTCATCTGCGTGCGCCTGTTGAGACGACCAAGCCCATCTCCGGCGTGATCGACTGGAAGCCAGTGCTAACCGATCAGCAAATTGGATTGGCCTATTGGTTGAGCGATACGTACTTTGCGCCGCTTTCTGATTGTGTCAAGTTGATGATGCCACCTGGAATCTCAAAGCGGGGCGATGTGCTCGTGACCCCCTTGATCGATCCAGCGGCGATCGAACCCGAAACAGATAACCAAAAGCGTCTGCTCAATTTGCTGATCAAACGTGGCCCGCTGCGTGGACGGCAAATCAAACGGTCAATGTCGCGCCGCCGGTGGGATACAGCGGTGCGCCAACTGGTTGAGCGAGGCGTGTTGAAGCGTGAACCGATTCTGGATCCGCCTACGGTGCGCCCCAAGCAAGCTCGCTTTGTCGATCTGGCGATCCACCCGAGCCGGGTCGACGAGTTTATCGCTGAGCATCTCAACCCCACTTACCTAGCCAAGAATCGGCAAACCGCTGCGGAACGCCTCGCAGCCATTGTGCGTTACCTGGCTGAGCAACGTAGTGCTCGCCCGGTGACTGACATCTATGCGGCTATCGCTGACAGCAGCTTGGTCGATCTGCGGGTGCTTGCCAAGTTAGGTGGAGTTGGTCTGAGGGAGTTAGAAATCTGGCGCGACCCGCTGTCCGACTACGACTTCATCCCGGAGCAACGGCCGCCGCTCACGCCAGATCAAGCAGAGGCCTGGGCGGAAATCGCGGCGAGGCTCGAACAGCCTGATGCGAAGCGCCCAGTATTGCTACATGGGGTGACCGGCTCCGGCAAGACGGAGTTGTATTTGCGGGCGGTTGAGAAGGTTCTCGCTCGTGGGCAGAGCGCGATTGTCTTGGTGCCTGAAATCGCCTTGACTTCGCAGACGATTCGACGCTTTGGGAAGCGTTTTCCAGGGCAAATGATCCTCATTCACAGTGGGTTGTCGCTTGGCGAACGTTATGATAGCTGGCGGAGGGCCCGTCAGGATGACCCACACGTGGTGATTGGACCGCGCTCGGCCTTGTTTGCCCCTTTGAAGGATATCGGTGTGATCGTGATGGACGAATGCCATGACGACAGCTACAAGCAGTCACCACCGATGGTTGCTCCCTACTATCATGCGCAGCAGACTGCCCTTGCTTTGGCAGAGCAACATGCAGCTTTAGCCATCATGGGGAGTGCCACACCAAACGTCACGACCTACTGGGCCAGCGATTATCCGGCAAGCTCACCGCAGTTCACCAGGATGGCCCTACGCACGCGCATCATGGGGCACCGCGAGGCTGTTGAGCAGCGGCAGGCGCATCTACAATTGCAGCCGCGCCAATCCATGTTGGTTCAAGATGACGCCGTACTGATCGATTTGCCGCCGGTCAAGATCGTCGATATGCGGCAGGAACTGCGGGCTGGCAATCGCTCGCTATTCAGCCGTGTGCTAGCACGCGATTTGACTGCGACGCTCGAACGCGGCGAACAGGCGATTCTATTCTTGAACCGGCGTGGAACATCAACCTATGTGTTCTGCCGTGATTGTGGTCATGTGATGAACTGCCCCACCGACGAGATCCCCTTGACGTGGCACATGCGTGACGAGCGCCGTCCGGAGGATGGCTACCTGATGTGTCACTACTGTGGCTATCGAGCCCCACATCCGAGCCACTGCCCGAACTGCCGGTCGGAAAACATCCGCTATTTTGGGGCTGGAACGGAGCGGATTGAACGCGAGGTGCGACGGCAGTTTCCCTTGGCTGTCCCCTTGCGCTGGGATCGCGACACGACCAGTGACAAGCACAGCCATGAGAGCTATCTTGAGGCCTTCTTGCAAGGCGAAGCCAATGTCTTGGTCGGCACGCAGATGATTGCCAAAGGCCTGGACTTGCCATTGGTCACCCTGGTCGGGGTGATGAGTGCCGATGTGGGTCTGCACTTGCCGGACTATCGCAGCGGTGAGCGCACCTTTCAACTGTTGACGCAGGTGGCTGGGCGGGCTGGACGCAGCGTACTGGGCGGTCGGGTGATCTTCCAGACCTACCATCCGGAACACTATGCGATACAGGCGGCGGCTGAACACGACTATGCCGGCTTTTATGAGCACGAGGTGCGTTTTCGGGCCGAAACGGGGTATCCACCCTACAGCCGCTTAGCGCGTCTGGTCTTCCTTGGCGATACGCTCAAAGAGGTGCAGGCGGCAGCCCTTAAGCTTCAGAACGCTCTAGAGACGCAGCTTCGGGAGCAGCGCTTGACGAGTACCAGTTTGATCGGCCCGGTGCCCTGCTTTTATGGCCGACAGGGCGAAGCCTATCGCTGGCAGGTGATCATTCGGGGGCCGGAACCCGAGCGTTTGCTCCATCATCTGCCTGGAATCCCCAACCTCTCTATCGATATTGACCCCGTATCTCTGCTCTAAGAAACGAACCTTAAAAAACCGAAGATTTTAAGATTGACACCTTGATTCAGAACTAATGTTCGAGTATGCTGTGTCTGTAGATGACACACATGTTCGGTATGATCAAAGTGTAAATGAACGGCCTTGGAACACTCCATCAACCCTAGCGATCAATTGGCAAAGGTAGCGACATAAATCACTGTGAGTAAGGGGTTAAATGAAGATGAAAACTGGGATGCTCTGGTTTGATAGCAACGATGAACGGGACTTATCGGAAAAACTGAAGCGCGCTGTCATCCACTTTCGCAAAAAGTATGGGGCCAATCCAACGCTGTGTTATGTTCACCCATCCGCGATGATCGGTCTTGAAAGTCGCACGATTGAAGGGATCGAAATACGTGGGAGCAACATGGTCCTGCCCAATCATATGTGGATTGGACCACATGAGAAGGGGCGTAAGCGCCGGGTCGCGTAGCTTACCAAGGTGCGCTGTAAAGCCCCTTGATCTATCATAGACAATTGGGTGGCATAGGACGAAGGGCAGCCGACAGGCTGCTCTGTCGTTTTATTTGTGGTATGGATGAATGGTCAGCGTTTCTTCAGCAGCCAACAGCCCATTGATCTGCTGAACGGGCACATCAAGGACGCGGCTGTTGGCAAAATACTCAAAGCTGAAGTCTGTTTCGTCCCCGGCTTGTTTACCTGGTAAAGGCATCAAACGGGCAGTGAGGGGTTTATCCAGGCGCAGGGCCAGCGCGGCAACATCTAGCAGAATGCCAGTCAGGGTATCGAGGGCGATGTTCCCTGGTAGGGGGATCGTATCCAGGCCGGTGCCGCAGACGGCAGAGAACATCAGCAAGTCTGATACGGTCAGTGCTTGTTGTTCAGCCCGTGCTGCCAGAATGCGATCTTCCAGAACGGGCAGCATCAGCCCCGAAAAGCCCGTTCGTTTGAACGTGGCGCGATCGAGCGAGTCCGTGAGGAATGCGGCGGCCATCAAAGTGCCAGGGCCGCCAAGTTGCCTCAATCCCAGACGCTCCAATGCTGCCCCAATGCTGCGAGCTTCATCGGGGAAAGGTGCCAAAGAGAAGTCAATCCCCTGGTACGTAACCGGCTGAACCTCCTCAAGAGCAGTCTCCGCAATGTGGGTCAGGCTCTTTGCGTGGCGTTCTACCTCGTCAATCAGTGTGTGGCGAGCTGCCTCTAAGGACTCCGCCTGGGTGAGGGCACTGACCGCCAGGTCAGCGCTCTCGGTGGCGATCGCAACACGCATGCCTCCCCCACCGTGATATGCTGCTGGGAAGAATGGGGACCAGGGCTTCACGTTGGCAGAGGCAGTCAAGCGCAGATTGGTGAAGCCGTCTTCGGTCATGCTCGCTGCGCGCTGAATCAGCCTGGCAATCTGGACGACGCGAGGCAGGTGAATCTGACCCTGGTCCCCGGTGAGCATCACGCTGGCAAAGACGTTCTCAGTCTCCTCCAAAATGCTGGCTACAATGTCCAGATAATCGCCGCCATCACTCAACCGAATCGGTCCTAGGGCCGTGTAATCAACGCCATGCACAAACCCGATGGCCTGAAGGTCCTTGGCCAATTCAACAATTACTTCTGCCCCGCCATCTTCAAGGATCAAGGGCAGCGCCTGGGTAGCCAGTCGGAGTGTTTGCACCTCATAGCCTTCTTCAGTTAACGCCTCCCGAATCGTCTGCAAAACGCTTCCGAGCTTCTCAACCTGTGCTGTGTCCAGCGGTGAAGTGATGTCGAGGAAACCGGTCACTGAGCGGATTTTCATGAGATGCTCCTTGCGATAAAGCGTGGGTTAAAGACCCGCTTGGGCCAATTGACGGACCCGCTCGAACAGTAGCACGCTGCTTGCCATCGCCACGTTTAGGGAATCTACAGGGCCAATCATCGGGATGGTAATGGCAGCATGGGCCGTTGCGCGGGCTTCCTGGCTGGCGCCATGAGCTTCCTCACTGACGATCAGGGCGCAAGGCTGGGTCCAATCAATTTGATAGTAGGCCGCTCCCTCATATGAGTCAGCGACAAAGATGGCATGTTGATCGAGGCGATTGGCAATTCCGGGCCAGCTCAACTGCTGGGTTGCGAGATAAAAATGGGCACCCATTGCACCACGTAACACCTTGGGATTGTACAGATCAACCGTGCCACTGGTGGTGATCATCAGCGGCACACCAGCGGCGACCGCTGAGCGCATGATGGTCCCGAGGTTTCCGGGGTCTGATATGCCGTCGACAATCAAGGCGAAAGCCGTCTGATCAGGTGCAGGTAACGCCAAGAAGGGTAATACAGCCAGGATGCCCTGAGGGGTCTTCGTATCACTCATGTCGATCATGACGGCTTCATCGACGGAAAGCGCAGCAGCACCCTGCACACTGACCGCTTCGAGCAGACTGACACCATCATCCGATTCGGCAAAGGATTCGGTGTAATAGACCTCAACGATCGGAATATTCGCCTTGACGGCTTCGTCTAATAGACGGCTGCCTTCAATCACGAATTGATTGACCTTGCGGCGAGCTGACCGTCGGGATTGGAGCGCTCGGACGCGCTTGACCCGATCATTGCTGAGGCTGGTGATCACGATAGGTGCTCGATGCTGAGTCGCCTACTCGACCGTGATGAGGGGGGCGAGTTCATCAAAGATGGACGGCCCGATGCCGGACACATCCTGAATCTCTTCGATTGTTTCAAAGGGGCCGTTTTCTTCCCGATAGGCAATGATGCGTTCGGCAAGCGATGGCCCGATACCGGGCAGCGCTTCAAGTTCTTCTTGATTTGCGGTGTTGATGTTGATGGGCCCCGTAGGTGCGCCGTCCTGGGCCGCTGGTTCGTCATCAGGACCATCACTGACGCCGGGATTCGGGTCATCCACCGTCTCGTCGGCTTCAGTGGGAATGAAAACCTGTTGGCCGTCCTCAACGGGCTGAGCCAGATTAATTCGGTCGAGGTCTGCATCGGTGGTGGTTCCACCGGCTGCGGTGAGTGCGTCTTCAACCCGGGCATCGGGGGCCAACTCCACCACGGCAGGATTGGCCACAGCCCCGCTGACGTAGACCTCAATCGGGCCGGGTGTGGCTGTCGGTTCGGGTGGGATGATGGCGATCCGTTCTGCTGGGCGCCAACGCAGCAGAATAATGAGGAGGAGACCGAAGATCAACAGGCCGATCGCTGACAGGACTAGGGTTGTGTTTCGTTCGATCCAATTGTCGTTCATGGCGCCTCGCGGGCAAAACAGCTTGGTGTGCTTCCAGGCAAATCGAACTGAATCTACCACAATTGCGCTACAATCCCCATGATGTCGTCCACAGAATCATTCCTTTCACAATCCGTAAGCCACACCGAAGCGCTAGGGCGCTGCCTGGGGGGCGTTCTCAGACCGGGGGATGTGATCTGCTTGAGTGGGCAGCTTGGCTCCGGAAAGACCAGCCTGACGCGAGGCATCGCCCAGGGTTGGGGTGCAGCGCAAGCAGCCACCAGCCCCACCTTCACATTGATCAACAGCTACACACGCCAGTTGGACGAGCTGCGTCTCTATCATGTTGATGCCTACCGACTCAATAGCGAACTCGATGCAGTGACCACCGGCATCGAAGAGCTGTTTGATGAGCAAGCTGTGATCGTCATCGAATGGCCAGAGCGACTTGAGAGCCTCTTGCCGCAGGACCGGCTGTGGATTGACTTGACGTACCAGGATACAAAGTCGCGCCGATTGCAGGCTCTAGCACAAGGTGAGCACTCCGAAAGCTTGTTGACGCAGCTCAAGCAGTGTTTTGAAACGCTGTCTTAAGCGATCGCATTGCCGGGGCGTCCGGACTATGCTACGCTTCCTTCAATCTGTTCTCGCATTATTGATCTTCAATCCAAGGGTCACCTGTGATGCAACCTCATCCATTGGAAGGCGAGCACGTCCTCGTAATAGGCGCGTCGACGCTTGATCTGAAGGGCCGTCCTGAACACGCTTTGACGCGGGGAAGTTCGGTTGAAGGGGTCATTCGCACCAGCATCGGTGGGGTAGCACGCAACATCGCTGAAAATCTGGCACGGCTCGATGTCAACCCCGTACTACTAACTGCCGTCGGGAATGATGGGGCTGGGGAGCGAATTCTTGGCCATGCCACTGCCAGTGGGATCGATACAAGCCATGCGTTGGTGATTGACGATCTTCCCAGCGGGACTTATATGGCCATCCTTACGGAAGCGGGAGCCCTCGACTTTGGCATGGCCGATATGCACGTGTTGGAAGCGCTAACGCCTGACTATCTCAGCGATCACTGGGCCTTGTTCAAATCCGCACGTATGGCAGTGATTGACGCCAATCTCTCTGAAGCCGCGATCAGTACGGTGATTCGGTTGTGTGAGGACTACGATGTACCTCTCTGCGCAGACCCAACATCGACCAGCTTGGCGCCACGCCTACGACCGCACCTGAGCCAACTCCTGATGATGGCCCCCAATACGGCTGAAGCATCGATTATGGTAGAAACGCCCTTTGATCTGGAAGATCGCGAGGCAACCCAGCTCATCGCCCAGCAGTTAGTATCGCGCGGTCTGAAAATTGCCGTGATCACGATGTCTGAACATGGGGTGGTCTATGCGGATGGGGAGACCAAAGGGTACATTCCAGCGCTGAAGACTCAGCTTGTCGACCAAACGGGCGCTGGTGATGCGATGTCGGCTGGCATCATTTTCGGCTTGCTAGAGGGTATTCCGATTGATGAAAGCGTTCGGCTGGGCGTGACTGCGGCCAGTTTGACCTTGCGCACGAAGGCGACTGTGCGGCCCGACCTGAGCGTTGAACTCCTCTACGACGAGTTGGTCTACTAAAAAACGAAGTGGCTACAGTGAGGGGGAGGCACTATAGCCACTTTGGCGTGTCATCCTGGATCAAGCCACCACAACCCGATCCGTTTGTTGGATGAAAATGTGATAATAGCTAATCGCTCTAAAGCAACATCATTCCGTTAAACACCACATTCTTCAAACACTAAGCTTCACAATATGTTCCGCCGTCTTCATGCAACCTTCATTTCAAGAATAGTCAATTCCTCTACTTGCCTCAATAGCTCCCTGGTCCTATTTTGGCTGAAGAGGTGAATTCCTCGGTAAACTCGCGTCAGTGTTTGACGTGGAAAGAGTCTCTTATGCTAACTGTGGGCCAAACGCTGATGGCCTTTAAGGCCAAGCGCATCGATGAAAGTCAGGTGGATCGTGCTGAGCTGCTGTGTTGTGGTCGCCACCATCTGTTTATCTTTTTGCGGCACCTGGGTTGACTGCCCTGCCAAGATCATGTGAAGCAGTTGGCTTCCTATCATGACAGGCTTGAGGCGCTTCAAACCGATGTATGGGTGATCTCATTCTCAGATCAGATGACTTGGGCACAACGTTGGGTTGGTGGGATGAACGTTCCGTTTACGATGCTAATCGATCATCAACGTGATCTGTACGGTGCATTTGCGCTCAATCACTCGATCGCTAATACCTGGAACCTACGCACGATCTGGTACTACACCAAGGCCTTCTTTGCGGGGCGCAGGATACCGCTCATCAAGGGGGACCCCCACCAGATGGGCGGTGATGTTGTGGTCGACCGAGATGGTGTCGTACGGTACATCTATCGCAGTCAGGAGCCAACCGATCGACCCGAAATCGACACCTTGTTGGGGGTGTTGGCCGGGCTTTGATCTATACAGACAGCGCTTGCGCGCCTCTTGAAACATCCGATATGATCAACAAAGATGTCTGGCACGCGGAGATCTTAATCCTGCAAAGAGTGGAGAAAACTTCACATGAACTACTCTGTACGACGGCTCCCGGATGAGAAGATTATCGTGGTCGTTTTGATGAACCGCTATGATTTTGAGAAGAACAGCAAAGAGCTGTACGACGAGATTGATAAACTCATGGGGGCGGATGAGACAGAGCTGTACTGCATCACCGACTTGAGCACGCTGGATATTGACTTCAGCGATGTGGTGGTTGCTCTGGGTAGTTCAAAGCGGGGTGGTCCGGGTTCACCGGCTGACCCGCGTTTCGCTCAGAATATCTTTATCGGCACCGATGATATGGTTCAGTTTGCGGCACAAAGCATGCAGCAGACGCAGTATGGCAAGCTCGATACGCTGGTCTTCCCCTCATTGGAAGAAGCCCTACTTTACGCGCGTGCACGCTTGTCTTAAGCCAGCGCACTCTCCAGGCCGGAGTCGCGAATAAACAGACAGGATGTTTGAGTTGCATCGCGCATTTCAGACATGAAGTCCAGCGAAACACGGTCTTGGATGCCGAAGATATTCAAGTCTGCTCGGGGTGCCTGCGACAAGTAGCTGCGCAGATCGCCCACTTCTACGATGTTTCGCGTGCCTCGGGGCAGGCGTGACAACTCCGTCAACTTAAACAGAAAACGTTCCCCGGCCGCCTTCTCGCTTGGGTCAGCCACCAGGGTAATTAGATTGATCTGTCCGCTCCAGTTTAAGGTCAGTTGATAAGCAATCAATAGGGACAGGTGAAAATTGCCCAAACGCATATCAATCGACCATTCTGGGCTGCGTTCGCGGATGAACACATTGATCACCTGTTCGCGCCCTAGATTGACGGTGTTGTGCTTGAGGAACAACAGCACGCCGATCTGATTGCGATTGGCGCGTCGAGCCAGAAAATCGATGGCCTCCTCATCGCTGTTCTGGTCCACAGGAAGATAGAGGCAGTTGGGCCGGAAAAAAGTGCTGCTTAACACGTCCAACACCATCCCTAAGTCCTTGTGCTGATCCTCAACTTCTAGCGTGGAACTCAAAGAGAAAACGCCATCTTTACCAAAAGACCCCATCAGGCTATCAAGTCCGTTAACGCGGTCAGGTTGATCGGGCTGATAGAGGCCCAATGTGCGCACTGACCCTCGTGGAAAGCTCAGTGCATGGAGGAAACGATACTCTCCTAGTAGTTCATCGGTTGAGGTAACGGGCACCAACAAATTGGGTTTCCACGCGCGCTCTTCCCCGGTCGCGACCAATCCGATTTGCTTCGCCGCCCATTCAGCTACTGTGACGAAAATACCACTGCGTACGTCGCTCCAAGGGGCAGAAAGCTGGCGCGTCGATAAATACGCGTACAAGGCGATGATGATGATCAAGGCAACCAGACTGAAGGCCGGGTTGATGAGGAACATGGCAAACAGGCAGCCCAGTAAGCCAAACAGAGGGATGTAAGTCGACACTTTGAAAGCTGGCCGCCAACTAATGAGCCGCATAAGCTGCTCGATAAGGACAACACCGTTCAACATGGTGTAGGTAATCAGGAAGAACATCGTCATCAGGGGAGCGATCGCGTTCAATCCACCGCTGATAATGCCAAACAAAATCGCCAGAATATTGATGAACCCTGTCACCAGCAGGGCGTTGGTTGGTTCACCACTTTTCGATAGTCTGGCGAGCACATCACCACGCGGTAGAATGCTGTACTGAGCAATCGCCTGCAACACTCTGGGTGCCCCGATGAGCGAGGTAAGGGCCGATGAGAAGGTGCTCGCCAGAATCGCCACCAGAACAAGCGGGGGAAAGAAGGCACGATCCACTACAATAGTGAAATTGGTCGTCAACTCTTCTGGTGTGGCAACATTGGCCGCCCAGACCGCTACACCAACATAGACCGCAAAAGACAGCAGTTGAGCTGACAACGTGCCCAGGGGGATACTTTTGCGAGGGTCCTTGAGATCACCAGACATGTTCACCCCAGCCAAGATTCCCGTCACTGCCGGGAAGAAAACTGCAAAGATGACCCAAAAATCGCCATCTGGAAACTGACCAATCCACTGGGGTGTTTGGGTGAAGCCGTCAGTGCTGACAATCTCTGGCGCGATGTTCAGAGTGTTCGCGATAGCGCTGCCATCAATGACCAGGCCACCTGCCCCAATCGCTACCAATGAAATCATCTGAAATATGAGAATGACTACCTGTGTCCGCGAGGCGAATTGGGCGCTGACACCAGCGACTAAGATCGCGACCGCAAACATGGCGGGCACAATCAGTGCAGTTGGATGGGTTGGGAAGATGACCTGCCAAGCTTCAGCAAAGGCGAATGAATAGAAAGTGACTGAGATGGCCTGCGCTAGGTAGAAAGGCACGCTGATCGCACCGCCAACCTCTAAACCTAAAGATTGGGAAATAATCGAGAAGGCGCCTCCTGCGCGCACCCGAATGTTCGTCGCAATTGAAGCGATGGACAGGCCCGTCGCGATCGTAATCAGGTTGGCGATAACGATAATGGCGAGCCCGCCGATCAGGCCAGCATTGCCAACCACCCAGCCAGTACGCAAATAGAGAACAGCACCCAGAATCGTCAGCGCTGTTGGGGTGAATACACCTGCGAATGTTCCAAACTTACGCTTGGACTGTTCATCGGCGACATCGCGTAATTGTTCCATATTGAAACTCCCCCAGTTGGCATCATCAATTTGACTCACTGATGATAGCACAGCGCTGCGGGAGACGTCGTGATCTGTTGGAACTTAGTTGGGGTAAGGTTCAGCCAGCAGAGCTACGATCGCAGCTTCGGTCTGATCGTAGCGACCCTCACCAATATGGACGTAGCGAATATGGCCCCATTTGTCGATCAGGTAGATCGTCGGCCAAAAGCGATTGTTGTAAGCGCCCCAGGTCTCACGATCGTTGTCTTGAATAACAGGGTACTGAATCTCAAGGTCAACCAGAGCGTCTTGTAGATTTTCCAAGGAGCGCTCGTAGCTGAATTCCGGATAGTGATTGCCAATGATCACTAACCCATGATCGGCATACGTTTCATACCATTGATTCACGGTTGGGATCGTTCGAATGCAGTTGATGCAACCAAAGGTCCACATCTCAAGCAGAACGACCTGCCCACGCAAGTCAGCAAGTTTCAACGCCTCGTCCGAGTTAAGCCAAGGGCCATCATGCAGTTCTGGTGCTGGCCCCATGTCTTCATATCGATTTGCCAAAGCGGCAGCCTCACTGGGAATGGGTGACGGTTCGTTTTCGCCTTCAGTTGCTTCTGCGGGCAGAGCAGCTTGGGGAGCATCTGGGATGGGTGTCGGTCCAGCACAGGCCACCAAGGTCAGCACGGCCAAGACGGAGAGGATGTGCTGTAGTCGGATCATATGGGCGGGGTCTCCTGGATAGTTGTCTCTATCATTTCGAGCGTCTCGGTTGAAGCAATCTTACCTTCTACGCGTGCATTTGACGCAGGCCAGACGCTGCGTAATAATGGCTCCGCCTCGTTCCTGTTCTCTTGAGCTTACTATATGCAGCTACGTTACCCTCTTCTCTTGTTATTTGCCGTGTTGTCTAGCTTAGTCGTGAACCCAGCAGCATCCAGCCGCGCTGATGCTGCCAGGCCAGTGCAATCCTCTACAGATAGCCAGCGTGTGCACCTGCGCGATGCGCAGGGCGGGCCATTAGGCGCATTCGTGCCGCTGGCGGATGGAACCGGGCTGTTAGCGCAGGATGATCGGTTGCTGCATGTTGCGGTCGATCAGGAGGGAGGCCGAATCATCGCTGAAAAAGAGCTTGGCTATGGCACAATCGTTGCCATGAGGCAGGTTGGCGTACAAGTCGTTGCGCTGACTGAGAGCCACATTGTGTGTTGATGGAGGGTCCATCGATCGGCCTACCTGAGGTGATTGATAGCCTGCAAGGTGGCGGCGCCGCTTTCGATCTCTTCGGAAATTGGGTGGCATTGGCTCAACGTGAGAGCGGCCTGCGACTGCTGCGCATTGCTGAAGGTGGGACCCTAGAGCTGCTCGCCGACGTGGCCGTTCCAGCTGACCTACGTTCGGTTGTCTTTGATGAGACCGGAGAGTTTGTCTGGGCTGCTGCTGGTGAGGAAGGTCTCTTTCGGGTGGCGTTGAGCGACGATTTCCAGGTGGAAGCGGTCACGCAAGGCGGGATGGCACATGCGCTTGCCCCGGTTGGCAGCCTGCTGGCCACCACCGATGGCGATGAAGTGATGCTCCATGCCAACCCCTTTGATTCGGCGCAGGTCTTGGGGCGCTTTGCGCCGCTGCACGCAGGGGCACGCATTCAAGTTGAAGACGACTATGCGTATGTGGCGGATCGCCAGGATGGGCTGAAGATCTTCTGGTTGGCTGCCATCGATCGCCCGCTACAGGTCTATGGTGAAGCTGGCCAGCCTGTACGCGACATCCTTGTGGATGAGGGTCAACTCTATGCGGTTGGTCAAGATGGTTTGCGCATTCTCGATGTGAACAATCCGGCTAACCCCACTGAGACCAGTCGCTTGCAGTTGACTGGTGAGCCGCAAGGCGTCACCGTCTTTGGCACACGGGCCTTCGTCGCACTGGGTGATGAGGGACTGGCGATCATCGATATGAGCAATCGGGCCGCTCCGCGTCTCGACAAACGCATACCGCTGGATGGGCCTGCACGTGCCGTTCATTTTTACGCTGGGGTGATTTATGTGGCGGTAGGCGAGGCGGGTTTAGCGGTTATCGAGGCTGAGCAGCCAGGCCAAGAACAACTTGTCGGCACACTGCCACTCGGTGCGACTGTGCATGATCTAGAGCGGCGCGGGCGTACACTCTATCTGGCTGGTGGGTCGAGCGGTTTGATTGCTGTGAGCATTGTGCAAGCGCTTCAACCCAGGGTGATCAGCACGATTGCCCCTGCCGAAGGGGCAGCTTACACGCAGATTGCCATATCGGGCAAGCGGGCTCACCTGACCGATGGCAGCACCCTTTCCGTGATCGACATCAGTAACCCGGCTGAGCTGGGCCGATTGACCAGCTTGCGCCAGGACGCTCAACATGTCGGGTACAGTGGCGTCTATCTGGTGGTGCTGGGGCAGCAAGCAATCCACATTTACGATGCACGTGCCACCGCTGAGCCGATCCTCTTGCGCAGTTATGAGCCTGTTTCAGGCATCGACAGGATGGTGTACGATGATGGGCGGCTGGTATTGGTGGGCAGCACGGATAGTGCTTCGCTGGTCGTTCTAGATGGGTCAAATCCGGCTCAACCGATTGAACTAGAGAACATCTCGCTGGGTGGGGCGATCACAGCACTCAGCCTGTCGAGCGGGGGGTTGTGGCTCGCAGACCGGTCGGGGGTGCTGCAATCGTTCGTGTTCAGTGCGGGCGGCGCGTTGATCCCTCGTGGGCGTTTTGAGGTGCTGACAGAAGCTGGTCGCTTAGCGGGGATAGGGCAAAGGCGGGTGATGTTGGGGGCGCAAGCCTGGCATCTGGTGCAGCTCGACGCTGAGGGCACAGTCGCGGTGCGAGCCAGCGTGCCTCAAGCGGCTGATTTTGCTTCTGTTACAGGAGATGGCCAGCAAATCGTGACGGCCCAACACAATGGGGCGCTTGCCTTGTATCAGCTTGGGCCCGATGATGAGCCCGAACTGATCGCTGCGATCGATGTGACTTTACCCATTCAAGGCGTCGCTGCGATCGATGAGTGGGTCTATGCGGCTGTGCCGACCGGTATACTTCTGCTGCGCGCCAGCGATCTGGCACAAGTCGCGCAGATTGCGACACCCGCTGCCCCGCTATCACTGACAGAAGACCCCATTCGGGGGCAGCTCTTGCTGAATCTACAAGATGGTTCCATCTTAGCCGTTCGGCCTGGCGACCCGTCGCAAGGGCTTAGGCTGATCAACAGCCTGACCACCCGCCGCCCTCAAAGGCTGCTTCCAAGCGATACAGAACCTGGCATCTGGTTTGGGATCAATGAGAGCTTTGTATCACGTTTCCGAATTGAGCCCGCTCACCTGACCTTTTTGGGGCGGACCTTCTTGCCCTATCCTGCTCCTTTCGGCGCGATGAGTTCCGGGCGCTTGATTGGCTTGATGCCCCCTGCCTTTCCTGATGACGAGGAGGCCGCATTGGCGGGGCGGCTCACCGTTTATGATGTCTCTGACTTGCAGATTGGTGTACCTGAGCAAGAGCGCATTGTGCTGGATGCTCTCACTCTTGCCGGAGATGGCGGGTCAGTCGTTTATCTCGCTCATGGGGAACAAGGGTTAAGCTGGCTGAACTTCGCGGGTGTGCGCCAACCTGACTATTTCAGTGATCTTCCGGTTTACGATCTCCTGTTGCGGGGAGATAGCCTGGTGGCCCTAGGCGACTCCGTGACGATCTGGGATGTCTCGACGCGGACTGCCCCCGTTTTGCGCGATGAACTCCCCTTGCCAGGGCGTGGGCGTGGACTGTCGCTTTCATCGGATGGACAACTGCTGGTCAGCCTCGACAATGGCTATCAGTGGGCACGCTGGGATGGGAGTCAATTTGGAGAATCCGAGTATTGGACGGGCCTGTCGCCGGGAGAGCAAACGCTTGTGATGGGGGATCGAGCTTACTTAGCGCTGCGTGGTGGTGGTTTGCAAGTCGTGGACATCAGTTCTCCGGCAGCACCACAGCCCCTATTTAATTATGGTTCGACGCTAGGGCAGTTTGTGCAGGACCTCCACCCTATTGGCGCTGGGCAATTCGTCGTTAGTTGGGAAGGTGGCCTCGAAGTGCTGGAAGCAAACACAGCGGCGGTTGGCCCAACCCTGTCAACATTGGCGACCGAGCAGTTCCCTGGTTCTGACCTGAGGCTCTCGGCGGACGGTCAACATCTCCTGCTCAACGCGGATGGTCTACCGATCCGGACTGGCCTACTGAGCGATAATCAAGCCACATTTGAAGCTCCCATCAACACCTTGGGTGACAACTTGTCGGCGGATCGTCTTGGAGAAACGCTGGTCGTAGCTGACGGGTCCTGTGGTTTGCGTGTGATTGATCTCAGTGACCCCGATGCAGTGCGTGAGCTAGGTTACTGGCGAGGCGATCTTGTGTTGGATGTGGCGATCATAGGGGAAAGGGAAGGCGGCAGTCTGGATATAATGGCCACTTCCCCCAGCCGCCTGTACAGTCTGCGCTTCGACCCCAATGGTCCGGCTGTCCCGCCCGCACAGCCGCGCAGTCCATTTCCTGGTGATGCTGCCCTGGACATCAATTTAGATCAGGTGCTGGGTTGGGGGCCCAGGCCTGACCCCTGCAACC
>JAADYZ010000344.1 GCA_010092775.1 Chloroflexota bacterium | reverse complement strand
TGTGAGCGCCCACGCCGACCCCAGCGACCACCCATCATCCAGGGGCCCATCATCATACCGCGCATGAAGCCCATCTCGCGCATCTTTTCCTTGTCGCCTTTGATCTCGATGCGGAAGCCATCTTCCGTCTCGATCACGCGAAACTCTTGAATCACACGTTCTTCAAAATTGTCAGTTTCAGTAGTCTCTTCGTAGTTTTCCATGATACTCTCTTCGTTGGTGTTGGTTTCTAAACAAAGCCCATCAAATCATCCGACTCATCGGAGTCGGGTTCCGTGTCTAACTCGTCGACAAACTGGTTGAGCACCTCAATCGCGCTGATCAGTTTTGGTCGGACGATAGCCTGTAGACGCGCCAACTCTTGTTGGCCGGCCTCGGTCAGGTGATAGACACGGACGGTGCGCTTTTGCGGGTCTTCCCACTCCCCGCTGATCAAGCCTTGCTTTTCCAGGTCGGTCATCAGAGGGTAAATCGCACCCGGGTTAGCGATCCACTGCCCACCTGTTTGGTCGGTCAGCAAGGACATGATTTCGTTGCCATAGCGCGGCTGCTTAGCCAGGTATTGCATCACGATCAGGGGCAGCAATCCGCCGCCTTTACTCAACAACATCGCGACGAAGGGATTGAACACATCCATGCCCTGATGCCAGGGGCTGAAACGGCGGCCGCCGATGGCCCAGTGTTCTTCAGGCCAGGTGCCCGCAAAGTGATGGAAGAATTCCCGCCAGGCCTGGATCATCTCTGGGCTGGGTTCGCCAGGCGGACCGCCCTCCGACCAGTTTTCGCCCATGTATTCGTGCCAACGGCGGCGGCGTTCTTCTCGCCAAGCGTGCCAGAAATCACGTCGTCTTCTGCCCCGCCCCCGATGCCGTCTTCTGTTGTCGTCATCACGACCCATGTTGATTCTCGTTCAATATCCTGGAGTTCAACTTTATTGAATTCAATATACTCGATGTGAATAAGCTTGTCAATCGGCAATTGTTAGAGCTGTATCAGAAGCGAGTGGCTTAGTCGCAGCTACCGTCAGTGGCTAGGAACCAGGTCTCCGCGTTCCATGCAGCGACGTTGTGCGGGCCCAACGCCAATCCACACAATGCGGGGCTGTGGACGGCGAAGTCCAACGGCTGGTATAGGGGGAGTTCTGGCAGGTCTTCCAAATAGTGAGATGTGAACTCAGCGAAGGCCTTAAGCCGCTCTTCTTGCATCAGGCTGTGTTGGGCTTGCCACAGGGCGCTGGTGGCCTCTGAGCTGCACCACCCTGCGTAGTTGGCGCCAAACCCGCTGTTGACCTCGGAGGGGATGGCTGACCGCGCAACCCGTTCGTAGCCTGGCGGGAGATCATCGGAGGCGATGAAGCCGAAGCGGAAGGCGGTCTGGTCAATGGCGACGTTGCTCAGTAGATCTGGCTGAGCGGTAAGGATTTGGGTAGCAGTCAGTTCAGCCCCGTGAGGCGTCAGATAGACGTTTTGTCCCGCATAATCAAATAGAAAGCGCGGTTCTGCTCCAAAGTCCTGGCTGATCAACGCGAGATCGAACTGGCGGGTGCGCAGCGGGCCCGTCGGCGCGAAGAGGTCGATTTCATCCAGGGCTTGAACTTCGACGGCTATCCCGACTTGTGCCAACTGCGCTGCGATGGATTGGGCGACAGCCACCTGAGTTGGATCGCTGCTGACCACCAGCGACAAACTAAGATCAGTTTGGCGTGGCATGAACCAGGTGCCGCGCTCACAGGTTAAGGCTCCGCTTGAACCACTGCCTGATTCGCGCCAGCCGTTGCCATCTGTGTCGTGCCAGCCCGACTCTTCGAGTAACGCAACCGCCAAAGCCCGATCCACGTTGGCTAAGCCCACACCACTCGCTGCCCAATGATCGTCCGGTAGGGGACCGTTGAGTAAGGTCGCTTGATTGGGAAGATGCTGATCGATTAGCGCTTGACGATCCAGTGCCGCCGCAATGGCCTGCCTGACGCGCAGATCAGCCAGGAAGGGGACACGCCCCGATGGCGGGGCAAGGTTAAAGATCAAGCGGGTGCCGGTTGGATCAACGACCTGGGTGATCTGCGTGTTGTCAAGCGCAGCGGCTGAGTCGTAGTGAGTGTGATCGAAGAAGTCTCGCGTGGCCAGATGACATTGACCCGTTTGGACGGCGGCGAGCGCCTCGTCTGATGAGGCTACGAAGCGGTAAACCAGGTTCGGTGAGCGAACCTCGCCACCCCACCAGTCAGTTACCGCTTGCAGATGGATTGCGACACCGGATTCCCAATAGGCCAGTTCATAGGGCCCGAGAACAGGGTTTGGTGAACGGGCGTAGTCGCTGTCGTAGATGGCAAAAACGTCGGTCGTATCAAATAAATGGGCAGGCAGCGGCGAGGTGACATCATAGACCGTGCTGACGTGGGGCAGCGGGTAGCGTTGATCCAAGCCGCCAATCCTGACGCGGAAGGTATGCGGGTCCAGGGCTTCCTGTTCGACCACATCACGCGAGCAAAGTGGGGCACCAGGAGTTTGAAGTACAGCCCAGGTGTAGAGCAGGTCATTCACATCGAAAGGCTCGCCATCTGACCAGGTGATGTCCGAGCGAAAGCGATAGGTGACATCCAATTGGGCGTCGTTGCCATGTCCGATTTGCTGTACGTCACTCATTTCTGGCGAGGGCAGGCGCTCCAATAGCTGCGATTCATAGCCGTAGGCGCGATCAGGCATCCAGGCGTTACCATCCATGGCCGCCAGCACTTCAAGCGCGGCACGCGATCCGCCCTGCATCGCTAGCAGCGAGTCCGGCTCTTGGGGGATGCAGATCACGATGCTGTCGGGGGGTGGCTCCCAGACAGAGGGCTTGCAGCCAAAGACACCTAGCAGTGCAATCAGGATCAGCCAGGGTGAACGACCCATCTAACCGTCCAGTTTGCGCAATTTAGCCAGGCTGGCGAGCAGATGCTTCATGCCAAAGTCGTCAAACATCACGCTGACCTCTTCATCGGAGGTGCGCAGCTTGCTCTCAATGACGATCCCTTCACCATATTTGGCATGGACGACGCGTTCGCCGCTGTGGAACACGCGTTGACGCGCCCCATTGTTTGGCAGATCAAAGGGAAGATCAGGCCCGTTTCGACCGCCACCAGAGGGCCAGGCCGTCACTGCCGCTTCTCTGCGTTGCCGCGCACCGCCCAGCGGGCGGTTGCCCACCAGAAGCTCTGATGGGACATCAGCCAGGAAGCGCGACACACCAAACTGATCGCGCGATCCATAGCGGAAGCGTTCAAAAGCATACAGTAGATAGAGTCGCTCACGGGCGCGAGTCATGCCGACGTAAAAGAGGCGGCGCTCTTCGGCCATCTGTTCGGGGTCATCAATTGAATTGATGTGAGGCAGAATACCTTCTTCCAGGCCGACCAGGAAGACCACATCGAATTCGAGGCCTTTGGCGGCGTGTAGGGTCATCAGCGAGGGTGCGTTGACGTCTTCGGGTAAGTCGTCCACTTCGGACACCAGGGCCAACTCTGTGAGGAATTCTGCCAGGGGCACATCCGCAAAATCGACCGACACATTGACAAACTCCTCAACGTTCCCCCAGCGGTCGTTACCTTCATCGGTCCCGTCAATCAGGCTGTCTTGGAAGCCTGTTTCATCCAAGATGAGTTGGATCAGGTCGTTTACAGGGAGTTCAGCTTTGACATCCTGCCAGCCACGCAGCAGTTCGCCAAAGCGACGCACACTGTTGAGGGCACGCCCACTCAGTGGCGCTTGCTCAGGTGTATCCACCATCGCTTCGATGACCCGGTAGAGTGATCCTTGGGTGTTATTCGCCCAGGCTTGCAGGGTCTCCAGGGTCTTTTTGCCGATGCCACGCGTGGGCGTGTTGATAATGCGCAGCATTGAGATGTCGTCATCGGGATTGTGTACGACCCGCAGGTAGGCGAGCACATCTTTGATTTCTTTGCGGCGATAGAACTGGGTCGCGCCAATCAAGCGATAGGCTAGATTGGCACGAACGAAGGCTTCTTCGATGGCACGCGATTGGGCGTTGGTACGGTACATCACCGCACATTCACCAGGATCGATATCATCCGTCGCGGTTAACGTGGCAATCGTTTCGACGACAAACTGGCCCTCCTCGACCTCATCGTGGGCTTCATGCAACATCAGCTTCACCCCGTCACCGCGATCCGTAAAGAGGGCTTTCTTGGTGCGGTGGGGATTCTTGTCGATCACCGCGCGTGCGGCGTCAAGAATCGTTTGGGTCGATCGGTAATTCTGTTCCAACAGAATGGACTGCAAATCGGGGAAGTCTTCTCGCAGTCGACGTACATTGCGGTAATCGGCACCGCGCCAACGATAGATCGATTGGTCTTCGTCGCCAACGCAAAAGATATTTTGATGGCGCTCGACCAACTGCTGCACCAGGCGGTATTGGGCTAAATTGGTATCCTGAAACTCGTCTACCAGCATGTGATCGTAGCTGGTCTGGTAGCGCTGCAAGACAGTCGGCTGCTGCTCGAAGAGCATCACAGCACGCATCAGCAGATCGTCAAAATCAACGGCGTTGTTGGCGACCAGTCGCAATTGATAGCGTTGGTAGGCGCGCTGGATAATCTCATCGCGGTAGCTGTTGATCGGATAGTTTTCTGGGTGGATCAGATCGTTCTTGGCGTTCGATACCTTGCCCAGGACCATCTGCGGTGTGTACTGCTTATCACTTAGATTGAGGTCCTCGATCAGTACCAGCTTCATCAAGGCGCGCTGATCGGCGGTATCGAAGATCACATAGTCATTGGCAATCGGTAGGAAGGAAGCCTCCCGGCGGAGGATCATCGCGCAGATTTTGTGGAAGGTGCCGATGATCAAGCCTTTGGTGTTGCCTTCCAACACGGTCGTCACCCGGTTGAGCATCTCACGAGCGGCCTTGTTGGTGAAGGTCATCGCCATGATGCGCCAGGGTGGCACGCCCATTTCCTGGATCAAATAGGCAATGCGCCGAGTCAGGACACGGGTTTTGCCGCTGCCTGGGCCAGCCAGGACCAGCACGGGTCCATCGGTGGCGGTTACCGCCTGACGCTGGGCAGAGTTGAGGCCGTCTAATATATGACTCATAGGGTTACTCGCTGATCGCTGCGCTGACGTTTATAATAGCCCGAGGAAAAGCCAAACAACCTAGGATGACACTGTGATGAGACGCAAGGTCTGGCTCGCGGTCAGCTTGACACTTCTCTTAGTAAGCTGCGCGTCTATTTTACCGCAGAACAGCGAGCCTGAAGCGTCTGAGACGCTGGAAGTCGGGCAAGTTGCGGAGGACGCCGAGGAAGAGAGTGCGCCTGAAGAAGCCGAATCCGTGCTGCCTGAAGACAATGAGGCGGACAGCACTGAGCCGGATGAACAGGATCAGGAAATCGTCCTGACGGTCTGGACGACGGATGCGGTGGTCCCAACGGGTGGCCAGGCTGGTGGCGACATCTTGATAGATCAATTGGCCAGCTTCGACCAGCAGTTTCCCAACATCCGGGTCGATGTTCTCACCAAGCGCTTGAATGGGACCGGAGGAATTCTCTCCTACTTGCGCTCAGCGCCCCCAGTTGCGCCGGGGGTTGTGCCCGATTTGGTGCTGCTTGATCGTGAGGCACTGATCCAAGCGAGCGAAGACGAATTGATCTTCCCCGTGGGTGAGGCCTTTCCAGAAGATGAAGTGGCGAATTGGTACACGGTAGCGACTGATCTGGCAACCGTCGACGGGCAGTTGGTGGGTGTTCCCTATGTCTTGGATGCACAGCATGTTGTTTATCGCGCCAGCCTGTTCTCCAGCCCACCGAATTCGTTCGAAGCTGCATTGGATAGTCCGGTACCCTTTGTCTTTCCCGCGAACTCGCTCAGCACCGTCAATCACACGCTCTTGATGCAGTATCTGGCTGCGGGTGGCCTGCTGGCTGATGAAGAGGGTCAAACGAGGCTAAGCGAGAATGTGCTGGCGAATGTTCTGTTTTTCTATACGCAGGCCATCGAAGAAGGCAATATCGATGGGGAGTTGTTTGCTCTAACTGAGAACGCCGAGAGCTGGGCCTTGTATCGTGAGGGACGGGCCGCTTTTGCAGTGGTTTCGGCTTCACAATATCTGGCCGAGAGTGAGGACGTGCGCAATACACAAGCGACCTGGGTGCCTACCTTTGAAGGCAACGCGATTACTCTGGTGACTGGCTGGTCTTGGGCGATCGTT
The DNA here is from genome assembly GCA_010092775.1 of Chloroflexota bacterium. Lineage (GTDB taxonomy): Bacteria > Chloroflexota > Anaerolineae > Aggregatilineales > UBA3940 > TC-71. Next base: position 12,387 of record JAADYZ010000344.1, on the reverse strand, counting down.
ACCCCTGACCCGGATCGCCAGCAGGCCGCCAGAGACCTGTTGACCTTCCTAATGAACGCCGATAATCAGGGTGAGTACACTGAGGCAGGCAGTTGGCTCCCGACCCAACCTGATGCGTTCACCAGTTGGCAAAATGAGACTTACGCTGACTTTGCCCATAGCCTGCTTGAGGCCGCCCAACTGTTGCCCAGTCCTGCTACCCTCTCGGAAATTGGCCCTCCGATGCAAGACGCGCTTGAGAGTGTCATTCAGGACGAATTGGATGCCTTTCAAGCTGCGCGCAATGCAGTTGAAGCTGTTAATCCTAGCAACACACCTGAACCCTAAACCATGCCACCCCAATTTTCGGATCATCGGCAGCACATCGATCACCTGGTCAAAGCTGTCTTGCGAGCGGCTGATCCTGCACTGGCCATAGAGCGAGCCTGGCAAAGCGATCACACTGACACGTTTCAACTGATTGGGATTGGCAAGGCGGCGCTCCGGATGGCGCTGCATCTGAATCACATTGCTCCAAGCCAAATCAGCGGTGGCATCGTCACAGCGGCCCCTGTTGATCTTCAATCGGTGCCAACCCAACTCCCTTTTGAGGTCTGGCCTGCGCTACATCCCCTTCCTGATGAGCGTAATGAGGCGGCTTCGCGGGCTATCCTGCAATTAGCTGAGCAGGCGGGCCCGCAGGATGAGCTGGTTGTTTTAATCTCTGGAGGGGGTTCAGCCCACCTGACACTGCCGCTACCTTCCCTGACGCTGGATCAATTGGCCCGACTGTACCAAGACCTGATGCGAGCCGGACTGGACATCCAAGCGTTAAACACTGTGCGCCAGCAGTGCGAACGACTCAAAGGCGGGGGGCTGGCGCAGGCCATCGCGCCAGCTCAGGCGCAGGTTTATATCCTTTCTGACGTCGTAGGGGACGATTTGCAGTTTATTGCTTCAGGGCCGACTGTTCGTCCGCAAACGACCGCGCACCATGCGCTGGACATCCTGAAAGAGGCAGGGCTGGTAGCCGTGCACCCAGAGATAGCAGATCATTTAGGCCGACGGGCGGCAGAGGGCGAAGCCCTTTACGAAGCTTTCAACCACGTAACAAATCATTTGATTGGGAGCAACACCCTGGCGCTCAATGCGTTAGAGCGAGAGGCAGAGACGATGGGCTTCACGATCGCTGGCAAGCAGCATGATGTAACGGGTGAGGCCCGTGATGTTGGGCGGGCTTTGGCTCAGCGTGCTGAGCTGTTGTGCATGGAAGCAGTTCGACCTCTGGTCTACCTGATCGGTGGGGAGACGACCGTCACAGTGGCTGGAACGGGCTTGGGCGGGCGCAATCAGGAAGTAGCACTCGCTGCCGCAATTGAACTGGCAGGGCAAGAGAAGGTGGCCCTGTTCAGCTTTGCGACAGACGGACGCGATGGCCCAACGGATGCGGCCGGTGCGGTGGTGACTGGGCAAAGTGTGCAGCAAGCCGCCGAACGTGGGGTTGATCTATCCGCCTGTTTGCGGAACAACGACAGCTATCGCTGCCTATCGGCGCTTGGGGCACTCATCCAAACAGGGTTAACTGGCACGAACGTCAATGATGTGGCTGCTTTGTTAGTCTATTGATAGCAAATCACCCCGATTTAGGTGGGGAATTGTCGGATTGTTAGCGTTTGTACTCGGAATTTTAATCATTATCACGTAGAATCCGGCACATCGTAGCTCTTACGAATATGGCGCTTCTTTGAAATGCGCCGCTTTTTCTTTGTATGAGAGTCGAGGCGTAAGTGTTTTTATGATCGCAGAAACCTATATCCAGCAAGACGATAAGGTGGAAGGACGGCGGCTGCTACCGCGCTTGATGTTCGAGGGATTGCTGTTGGGCGGCAGTGGACTCGGTGTGCTAGCCTTGATCTTTGAGATCGCCGCAGACGCCTTTAGCGTAGCCGCCTATCAGACCTTGCTCGCCATCTACGGCGCAGAAGGCAATCATCAAATCGCAATTGTTGCATTCATCATCTTATCAGTCATGCTGTTTTTGGGTGTGGTGCCCGCTTATCGCGCGGCTGCTTACCTGAGCCCGAATACAGGCGGCAGTGGCCCACTGGTCGAATCAATTGGGCCGCAATGGCTGCGTAAAGCCTCGTGGGTCGGTACCAGTTTGTTCTTCTTGGATGCCGTGCTGACCATCATTATCAGTTCGATCTCGGCAGCGGATGTGACGTTATTAGTAATACCCCAAGCGGTACCCTACCGGATCATCATCGCGGAGTTCTACGCCTTCTTCATCATGGCGGTTTTGGTCTATCTGGGCCCGAAGCGCGCTGTGCCACTCTTTTTGTTGGGGGGTGGCGCCTTCACCATATTCACGATCTTTGCATTGAGCTATGTAGCCATCCTGGCGATCACCAGCCCTGACATGGGGATGGCTGCGACCCCAGCGATTGTCGCTCGCCTTGAAGAAGCAGGGGTGATCGAACACATTGTTGAGGCAGCCCCCGCGACTTCCATGGCGGTTTTCTTTCAACTCCTACTGCGATCGATGTCCAGTGCTATGCTGGGCTTTTCGGGTTATGAGATGATCCCTGCGAGCGGCAAACATGCGGCGCGCCCCAAGTGGAAAGTCATCAACACCTCCCTGACCATCGCAGCAGTCTTCCTGATCACAACGGGTATCTTCCAGTTGTTTGCGGCTCAGGCATGGGCCATCCCTGCGACGGAGGGCTACAGTACGCTGCTGATCCAATATGAGATAGTCTTCGGTCAGTCGGCGCTGCTAACGATTGCGGCGACCTTGCTCGCGGTAATCCTGTTATTGGCACAGGGGGGCGGCTACGTTGGCGGAGCAGCGGTTGCAGCGAATGCCTCACGCTTGGGACGATTGCCACGCTTCTTTTCTGATGATCGCATCGGTATTGCCGTGATCTGGTTGGTTGCGGCTATCTTGATCCCGATTGTGCGTTCAGTGGTTGTGGTTGAGTCTTACTATGCCTTCGGCTTTGTGAGTGCGTTTGTCATCACGAGTACCACCGTCTTTTTTGTGCGTGATGACGTTCTACGCGACGGTGGAGTGGACCCTGGCACGACGGAAGCCAAGTCGCTGCGCTTTGCCGGACTGCGTGGGATGGTTGCCAGCTACATCATGATGATCATCTTGATTACGCAGAAGACTGAGGCCCTGCCCCCCATTGTCATTGCAGCAGGTGTCATTATGGTGGTTCAACTGCTTGTGGCACGCGGTGGCATTCAGCGCGACGCAGATCGGGAAGAACCTTATGCTTACGAGCGCGGGGTAGGCCGTCGAGTCCCGTTACGTACCGAGCCAACCCGCCTGGTGCCAGTCTATGCCAGTGGCATTCAGCGGGCGCATGATGAGGCGCGGCAGCGTGGCATCGCCCGCCTGGTGAACGAGCTTATCATGAGCGGTGACATGATTGACATCAACGTGGAATCCGAGCGCATTCGTCGTTTGATCAGCTATACGCATGGCATCGAACCCGAACACTGGGGCGCGCCTGATCATGATAACGGGCACAATGGCCATCATCACACCCACATGGAATCTGCAGAAGAACCTAGCCTGGAGCTAGAAGAGACGTACAAGAACGCCTACAACCAACGTAAAGGAATTCTCAAGACCATCGAACGCTACTCAGACTATGGCGTGTTCGTTTTCATCGATAAGTTTCATGGTGCATGGGTCACGCAATATCGGGATGCCTCTGTGGTGCAGCGTGCCATGATCGAGGCCATCTTCCGAGATCGTGATCCGGACGAACTTTGGGAGGCGTATTCAGCCTTTGAGCAGCTTCGCCTGCCGGAAGAGATCTGGCAGTTCAGCCGTGAGCGTTATCTGTGGGCGAAGGATCAATGGCCGAACCTCTCTGATCGCATCACAACAATTTGGACCCTGCAAGACCTGGGCATCGTTGACGAGAAAGACCACAATCAGATTCTGGCACGCATCGCTGAAAATGGTGGTGGGCGTGGCCCCTATCCTTCCCCGGCTGGTGGCTCGTCGTCCGACTAGTGCGCTCCCTTTAGCGACCTGACTCCGAGGGTGGCGCTGCGGCGTTTCCCTCGGTTGAGCCTTTGTCGCCCTCCCAGGCTGTGAGTCGTGGTATCCAGGCGGGGACCTGCGCTTTGTAAGTCTCATAGGCGGGGCCAAAGCGCTGCGCTGTATGAGGCTCCTCAATCAGGGGAATGTAGATCAGGTTGCCTACCCCAAACAACACGAACCAGCCGAAAACCCACCAGGAGCCGAACAGCACAGCCTCGCCCAGCAGAATAGTCAGAACCCCGCTGATCATTGGGTTGCGCACGTAACGATAGATACCGTGAACAACCAACTGCTCGGTCGGGTCCCAAGGAGCGAGCGTGCCCTGGCCGTATTGCATAAACAGCCGGATGGTTGCGGTCAACAGGATAAGACCCAACCCGATTAACAGCACGCCCAGCAAAACAGGAACAAGCCCCATGATGCCCCATCCCCAGCCGATGTTGACCTGGCGGGAGAACATCATCAATATCGTTGGCACAATAACCGTGACAGTCAAAGGTAGCAGCAGGATAGAGCGGAGATGTTTGAGCACGGCAAACTCCTTTTTACTTGATCATAGTCGCAAGTTGGCGTGGTCTGTCAAGCGCATCGACGGTCTGGATAGACAAGGCGCTGGGCTTTGTGCTACACTTCACGACGCATTCAACCACACCACGAGAGGACAACCCCTTGCCAGAGCAGACCGCTTCCATTCGCCAAATTGCGCCGCATGGCGGCACCCTGATCAATCGGATGATGTCGGGTGAACTAGCTGAGGCCATGCGAGACGCCGCCCAATCCATGCTGCAGATTCCGCTCACGCCAATGAATCTGGCTGACCTGGAGATGATCGCTGTTGGCGGGTTGAGCCCCCTGACTGGTTTTATGGGCCAAGACGATTATCAAAGCGTGCTACATGATATGCATCTGCACAATGGACTGCCCTGGACAGTGCCAGTGACCCTGGCGGTTGACAGCGAGCTGGCGGGGAGAATCAGTGAGGGGCAGAATGTGACCCTGGTGGAGCGGCGTAGCGGCGATATGCATCCGTTAGCGGTGATGGAAGTTCGCGAGAAGTTCGACTATGACAAAGCCCTCGAAGCGGAAAAAGTCTATCGGACCACCGAGGATGCCCACCCCGGAGTGGCACGCCTGTATAAGCAGGGCGATGTCCTATTAGCTGGTGAGATCTGGGTGTTTGAGCTGCCGCTCGCTGCGCAGACTGAATTCCCCGAACATCGCTACACTCCTGCTGCCCTGCGTGCATTGATCGCTGAAAAGGGGTGGCGACGGACGGTCGGCTTCCAGACGCGCAATCCCATCCACCGAGCACATGAGTATATTCAGAAAGCCGCGCTTGAGATCGTCGATGGTCTGCTAATCCACCCCTTGGTAGGCGAGACAAAGAAGGATGATATCCCCGCAGACGTGCGCATGAAGACCTACCAGATCGTGATCGATAATTACTTTCCGACCGATCGAGTTGTCTTAGGGGTATTTCCAGCAGCGATGCGCTATGCGGGTCCGCGCGAGGCGATCTTCCATGCCATCGCACGCAAGAACTACGGCTGCACACACTTCATTGTGGGCCGTGATCACGCGGGCGTCGGAAAATACTATGGCACTTACGATGCTCAACTGATCTTCGATGAGTTCGACAAAGACCTAATCGACATCACCCCGCTGCGTTTTGAGCATGCCTTTTACTGCATAAGCTGCGGAACCGTGGTGACAGCCAAGACCTGCCCGCATGGTAAAGACGATTGGATCTTCCTATCGGGTACGCAGGTACGGGCCAAACTGCGTGCTGGTGAGATGCTGCCGACCGAATTCACGCGGCCTGAGGTCAGCGAGGTGCTGGTCACAGCGATGCGTGAGCAACAAGAAGAAACAGCCTAATTGACTTCTTCACCCTAAATGGTGTGACAACATGTTCAACTTTCTCAAGAATCTCGGCAAGGCCAAAGACCGCAAGGTGATGGTCATTGGTCTGGATTGTGCTGCGCCTGAACTGGTCTTTCACAAGTGGCGCGATGAATTGCCAACCTTCCACAAGCTGTATAGCAATGGTATCTGGGGCGAACTGGAGTCTTGCATTCCAGCGATTACCGTCCCCGCCTGGTCGGTGATGATGTCAAGCAAGGACCCTGGCACACTGGGCATCTACGGATTCCGTAATCGCAAGGACTACAGCTACGACGGCTACTACATCGCGACGGGTGATTACATCAAAGAGCCACGCCTGTGGGACATTCTGGGACAAGCGGGCAAGCAGACGATCACGGTAGGAGTGCCGCAGACTTTCCCAATTAAGCCGGTCAATGGCTTGACCATCGCCAGCTTCTTAACGCCAACGTTGGAGTCAGGGTTTACCTATCCGAGTGACCTGGCCGAGAAAATTCTGAACGTGGCGCCGCGCTACGAAGTCGATGTGCGTAACTTCCGGACCGATGACAAAGAGTGGCTGCTGCGCCAATTATGGGATATGACCGAGATGCGCTTTGAGGCCATCAATTATCTGATGGCCAACCACTCCTGGGATTATTTCATGTGCGTGGAGATGTGTGTGGATCGTATCCATCATGGGATGTGGTCTTACATGGACTCCGGGCATCGTAAGTATGAGGCCGGCAACCCCTTTGAAGACAGCATCAAAGACTACTACATCATGATTGATGCCCAAATCGCTGCGATGTTGGAACGCATTGATGACAACACCGTCGTGTTAATCGTATCGGATCATGGTGGCAAGAAGATGGACGGCGGAATCTGCATCAACGAATGGCTGTGGCGTAACGATTACCTGGCTTTCAAGGCAGACCCGCCACAAGATCAATTCGATGAGAACGGCAAACGCGTCCTGACGCCGATTAAGCCCGACATGATCGACTGGGAGAACACCCGCGTCTGGGGTGATGGTGGCTACTATGGGCGTGTCTTTATCAATGTGGAGGGACGCGAGCCGCAGGGGCAGGTCAAACGCGAGGATTATGAGTCCCTGCGCGATGAATTGATCCAACGCTTCAAAGGGATTCCCGATGAGCAGGGCAACGACATTGGGACCGTCGTATACAAACCGCAGGAGATCTACCAACGAGTGCGCAACGTTGCGCCGGATTTGCTTGTCTATTGGGGCAACCTGAATTGGCGCTCAGTCGGTAGTTTAGGGCACGGCGGCATTTACACTTTTGAGAACGACACCGGCCCGGACGCCGCCAACCATGCATCCAACGGCATGTTCATCCTCTACGATCCAGCTCAACCGGGTGGCAATCATGAGGTGAAGGGGCGTGGTCTGCTGGATGTAGCGCCAACGGTATTGGAGTTAATGGGCGTGGCTGTACCTCACGATATGCAGGGCAAGCAGCGCCTCCTGGAGGGCTAAGCCCATGAGCAGCAAGGCCCCCGCCGCTGCCGCTTCACCAAGACCTCTAGCTGAAAGCACCCTGTGGTCGCTTCAGGTTGATCGCATGGTATGGATGCTTCTGGGAGTAGCCCTGCTGCTGCGACTGCTGGTGATGCTGATCTTCTTCCGTGCGCCTGACCCCATCCTGGAAGATGGGGATTTCTATATTAGCATTGCGCAGGACATCGGGCGTTTGTTTTTCCCGGCTGATCCCTTGATGGCGGTAACCTCCATTGGGCCGATCTATCCCTTCTTCCTGTGGCCCTTCTTCAATATCCCTCCTGATCAAGCCGTCAATGTGCAGTTTGCGACCGCTCGAATCGCACAGGCCTTAGTGGATACGACGACGGTTTTCTTCGTCTACATGATTGCTCGCCAGCTCTTTGGTGAGACGGTGGGGCGGGTGGCGTTAATTGCCCAGGCGCTTGATGTGCGCTACCTGTTCGTTGCCGGGACGATCACCACTGAGCCTCTCTATATCGCTTTGATGGCAAGCTTTTTTGCCTTGCTAATCTCTACCCAGGACAAGCTCGATCTGAGGCTGTTCCGCTGGCTCGGCCTGCTCCTAGGGATTGCGGTACTGACGCGACCTGTCCCGCTGCTTTTTCCGGCAGTTCTCTTTGCCCTGGCTTGGTTGAATCGAGAGAAACGCCTCGATTTGCTGCGTGGGTTTGGGTGGATGACTGCCATCATGGTTATCGTGATCTTGCCCTATACGGTCCGTACGATGATCGTCTCCGACGAAGCGATCCCGGTGGTAGATACAGCTGCGGCCCATTTCTTTGCTCGCAGTCGCGAGGATGGCCACGAGATCGATTTCATTGAAGCGCAGCAAGAAGAGATCGGCTACGGAGCAGATAACCCCAACGTCGAGGGTGCTGAGTTTCTGGAAGCAGGCTTCAGTAACATCCTGGACGCTCCCTTGACTTGGCTGGCCAATATGGGGCGTGACGTCCTACGTGCCTATGTACAACCCTATGGTACGGTGATTCTCACCCCAGGTGATGAGCCAGCGGTCCGTGAACTCGCTCAGAGTTGGCTGCGTGGTGAGATCGGGCTGGGCGAGCTGATCGGTGTGGCTGGGTTTTGGCGGCGCCTGCTGATGTACGCTTTTCACTTCTGGAGCCTGCTATTTGGTCTAGTTGGTGCAGGTCTGTTGATTGCTAAACAAGATCAACAGCTCAATCGCGCCGCCCCGTTGCTCGTCTGGATTGTCTATGGGACGTTGATCTCGGCACCCCTGTTAATCGAACCGCGCTATGTCTTTCCGCTGATGTTCGCCTTTACCGTCCTGGCGGCCTATGCAAGCGTCACATTGGTCGGGCTGTTGTTCAAAAATGCACAAGGCTTTCAGCTAGGTCAAGCCGAGTTGTCTAGAGGGCATTGATATGGATTATCGCAATTTGGGGCGGACAGGTGTCAAGGTCAGCCCGCTTTGCTTAGGGACGAAGAATTTTGGTGGGCGGACAGATCAAGACGCCGCTTTCTCCATCCTTGACCGAGCACTTGAAGCAGGGTTGAACTTCATCGATACAGTCGACGCCTATCAGCAGGGACTCAGCGAGGCGATCCTGGGTAGCCAAGGAGTTTGGCCTCAATCGTGTGGTCACAGAGCAGCCACCCTACAACCTACCTACTCGACCGCAGCATTGAGCGTGAACTGCTGCCGATGGCTCAAAGCTATGGTATCGCCATCATGCCTTGGTCTCCAACTGCACGCGGATTCTTCAGTGGCAAATATCGACGGGGTGAGGCCGTTCCAGACGATACGCGCTTCAAGCAGGAAGGTGATCGAGCCGGTTTCTTTGGAGAGTGGATTGGCAGCCCCCCAACAGTTCGTGCTTTTGACATACTCGATCTAGTGGAGACGCTTGCCGTCGAAAAGGACTGCAGCCCGATTCAAGTGGCTGTTGCCTGGACGCTATCTCACAGTGCCGTAACCGCGCCAATTATCGGGCCGCGCACGTTGGAGCGGCTTGAAGACTATCTTGGCGCGCTGGTGGTCACACTCAGTGAAGAGGACCACACTTGTATAGATGCTGTCGCGCCGCCAGGTGAGGCGACTGTTGCTTACTACGCTCCATCCATCTCAAATTTTTGACCGAGCCAATATCCCTGGATGTAGAGACTACTATCGGGTCTCATCCACTAGTTCTCGTCGTCGTTCGACTTATCGACCTCAAAAGGATTCAATGGCCTGAAGCCGGTGAGTGGCTGCGGCCCTTGCGGTTGCGCCTGCTGACGCTGTGAAGCCCCGGTTAGCTCGTTATCTAGAGACTGCCCAGCACTACTGCTTGATGGCGGCGCGGGTGGTGGGCTACTACTCGGCTGGGCCGGTTTTTGTGAGGGTGCCGCAGGTTGACTGCTCGCTGTTTGCTGGGCGGGCGCTGGGGGGCTGAGTTGTGCGGGCTGTGATGCCGACCCGGTGGGCAGCGCAGTGCTTGCTCCAGCTTGCGCGGACTTTTTGTCTTGCGTGCTTTTGATCTGCCGATAGGCGATGTAGATCCCAAGAGACAGCGCTACCACTGCCCAGGTCGCTGCTGAGGGCAGCCAAATCGCGACAATCGCTGCACCGACAAAGCCACCGCCGATCCATAGCGCCCAGTCGAAGCTGCGCCGGGTGAGCCATAGGGCGATGAACAGGAAGGCCAGGGCGGCGTTCAAGACGATGAAGAAGGGGACAGTTGCTTGGGGCTGGCGTAGTGCGGAAATCACTAAGACACCTGCGCTGAGTAAGCTGAGTATGCCCGCTGGGAAGATCATCCACCAGCGGTTTTGCTGGTCGCGCATGTAGCCTAGCCAGAGGGGGATGGCGATGGTGAGGATAGCAAAGCCCGCCAACATATCGCGTGAGGGCATCATCAAAGAGAGCCCAGCCAGCGCACTCAGGACCATCAACACGTAGAAGACCAAGGCCGCCCACCAGCGGCTGGGCTGGCCCAGATAGACAGCCGCGAATGGGGCTGCGATCAGCCATACCAGCACAAGCAGTAGTATCATCGGGGGGAGCTCGAAGAAAGCCGCCACTAGTAATCCGGCAGCGCCAATTGAGACCCAGGCGACCAGGGCGGCCCACCAATCGCGGGCAGCTCGTTGTTGGCTCAGGGCGACAAACCAGCGAATGACAAAAGGCAGCGCCAGGGCACCTGCACCGGCGGCAACGATGGGTAGAATCGGCCCACTATAGGGCAGAAGCCCTGTGCTGAGTAGCAAATAGCCAGCGCCACCCAGGATCAGAGCGGCAGCCCAAACCCAAGCCATGAAGGAACGCACCCCCTCCGCGTAGGCTTGCTGATCAAAAGGCTGCGGCTGTGTTGGCGTAGCTTGCCCTGGTGGTAATGATTGCGACATAAATCCTATTCCTTGCGATCTAACGGCTCTGTGTTCTGTTATCGTCCGTTTATCTAGTGATTCTTACGCAGCCGAGCCAGACAGGTTGTAACATGCCCCTGAGTTTCAGAGGACCTTCACAATTGAGGCCCTGTGAAGCTCGCTGCACCGTAGCCAACCACCTTATCAAGATCGCCATTGATGTCGCCGGAGGTAGCGTAGTTCAGGATTGTCGCTTTGTCAGCGCCCCAGCGTTGGGCGGCGACCATTACCGCTACGATGGCGCCGCGCCCGCAGGCAAAGCCGATGCCATCCCGCTCTGCCTGGATGACCGAGTCCGGATCGAATGAAGCCACACGCCTTAACATCGCTTGATCCAAGTCTTTGGCGACGTGTTGTGGATAGAAGTGAGACAAATCGCTGCTCGCAACCAGGAGATCATCAGGTGAGGCCAGTTCCGCTAGCGCCTCTCCCAACGCCTGGGACGTCTCAAAGGACTGGTCACGCATCATCAACGGGACCAGTTTGAAATCCGCGGCCAGAGCAACTTGCAGGAAGGGGAGTTCGATCTCGACGGAATGCTCAGGGTCCCGCCGAATGCGCTTCAGCGGGAGCTTTTGCCCAAGCACGCGCAGCAAGTCCTGATCAACAGCGATCTGGCCGAGCGGTGTTTCGTAGAAGCTGTGATCGCTGGTGAGTGTCGTTTCTGGGTAGATATGATGCATTGGGCCAATGACGATAACCCGCTTCACTTCACGACCTTGAACCTGGCGAAAGGCATGGGCGGCAACTGGCCCAGAATAAGTGTGCCCCGCGTGGGGGGCCAGCAATCCTTGGATGGCACCAGGCAGGTCGACTATCTCTGCCGCTTTCAACATGGTGCTGATCCTGGCCTCCAACTTGCGGGCTGAAGCTGGATACCAGCGCCCGGCCAAGGGTGAGGGGCGAACATCTTGCGTCTGAAGAATCATACATTGGCGCCGAATGTACTGAAGACCACGATCAGGAAAATCGTTAAGGTCAGCAACCCGAGGCCAACAGCGGTCAATCCGGCCCAGGCTTGCTGCTCCGGATTGGCGTCTTCGCGTTGACCAAAGAGGTTGATCACGTAACGAGGGCTGGCTACCCAGGCCGCCGCTGCGCCACCAAGCAAGCCGCCGATGTGCGCCCAGTTGTCGATCAATGGGACGACAAAGCCAAACAACAGGTTGATCCCGATGACCTGAACGACCTGCATCATGATGGCCCGCGAATTCTGGATCGCGTTTTGATTGCGATAGATAAACACCAGGAACGCCCCTAGAATGCCGAAGAGGGCACCGCTGGCCCCCAAAGAAGGATTAGGCGTTAGGGCAAAGCTGGCGAGCGATCCGGCCAACCCAGCCAGCAGATAGACGGCTCCATAGCGGGCTGTGCCAAAAGCTCGCTCGACCTGTGGGCCAACGAGATAGAGGAAGTAGCTGTTGAAGCCCAGATGCAGCAATCCACCATGCAAAAAGATCGGGGTGACGAGCCGCCAGTACTGCCCGCCCACAATGAGGTCGTTGGCCTTCACGCCAAATTCAGTGAGTGCGCCACCAAGCACGAGATCGACTAGAAACACAAAGACGTTCGTACCCAGAATGAACCAGGT
>JAADYZ010000343.1 GCA_010092775.1 Chloroflexota bacterium | reverse complement strand
AGATGTGTATAAGAGACAGGCACGCGTCTGCGGTGCAGAAGGTGTACTTGGCGCAGCCTGCTGTTGCGGCTGCTGCGGCGCCTGCGCCCCAGCCATCATGCCCGCCATCATCTGACCAAGGCCCAAACCAGCGCCCAGGCCCACGCCGGTACCAGCCGCGCCACCGGCTTGGTTGTTGGCTGCGTCACGCAAGGCATCAGCAGCCTGTAGCTGTTGATAAGTCGCCACATCGAGCAGACCCATGTTCCGCAGGTCCTCCGCAGTGCTGCGCGCCGCTGACAAAGGCTTCATCTCAAAGGCCTTGAGCGTCATACCCACCTGATCAAACTTGTCACGCAGTTGCGTCAAGACAACCGCCTCGACCTCGTTGATCATGCGGTTCAGACCCATCAGGTCAGCCGGAGCGTGCGTCGCAATCACATCCTGAAGCTCACCCAATACCATCGTTAGCAGGCGCTCTTTGATATCTCCCATCCGCACAATCGGCTTCCCAATTGCGTAGCTGCGGGCAAAGCGCTGCGGATCACTTACCGACACGTCCATTACCCCGTGCCCTTGTAGTAGCAACCAGCCGAGCCCCTTGCCTGGCGTCTCAAGCGCCAAGGGCTGAGAGGTGCCCCAACCCAACTGCGGGAAGTCCGCCATGTTGATGAAGTACACCTCTGCCTTGAAGGGCGTTTGATTGTTGAATGCCTTCCCAATCAGATCGACCAACACCGGAATGTTGGCTGTCGAGATCGTGTGCGTGCCAGCCCCCAGCATGTCAGCGGCTTTGCCACCACGCACAAACACGGCAGCTTGATTCTCCCGAACAATGACTTGCGACCCGATCCGGAAGTCACCGCTACCCGCCTGTGGGAGCCGGTAGGCCAATTCCTCGCGGCCTACATTTGGATGCTCAATGATATCGAAAATGCGTCCCATAGTGCTCTATCCTCCGTTGTTCTTGTTGCTCGTAGACGATCGAATTAGACAGACTCTTGAGAGCCAACCAGGGCTTCAGAGCGCCCCTTCCAGGCATTGTTCGCTTCAGTCAGCACCGCATCTAACTGCTCCAATACCCCACCGACGCCCTCACCAGACGCGGCTACCTCACCCAACTGACCGAGGCCAACCTTGAATTGCTCAACATAACCCATCAGGGCCATATCGAACCCATAGATGCGATCAACCTTGTCGCTGTTGATCGCGGCAGCTTCCATCAATTTGATGTCGCCACTGCCCGCACTGCGAACGCGGTCAATGAAGCTCTGCAATTTGCTATCAACGCTCTGAGTCTTTTCCATGTGCGTCAGCCCACTGGCGTCCACCAACTTCTTCTTCAGCCGGTCGAACTCGCCACGCTGCTCTTCCATCACCCGAGCAATGTGCTCCCGCAACATCCGATCAGCCTCACGCCGGTCCATCTTCTCCAAATAGCCCTTGAAGCCTGGAACCATCCGTACCACTTCTTCCAGCTTCGCATGATCTGACGTGATCCGCTCGAAGAAATCTCTCATCTCGCTGTCCTTTCGCTCTTACGCTTTGCTCAAGAAGTACTCTGTCCCACAGTATGGACAGGTCAATACACCTTTGCCAACCAAATCAATCTGCCCCCCACAATTCCGACATACATCTAAATCGTGCAAGGCCTGAGCATCCTCCGAATAGAGAATACCTTTTTCCCAATTGATATACCCGTCGAATACGCCTAAGCCCACCAGTCGATAAACCTGCGCCTTGATCTCCTCACTGCCAGTTTGCAGTTCGATAACCAGGGTGTTAATGTCGACTTGCCCGCGCGCCTTCACTGCATCAAGAATCTGTCGTTGCACACGCGCCGCAGAATCATCAACCTCTTCGCTTCGCGCCCGTGTCAACACAATGATTCCAGCCACCTCCAGCGGGACCACAAACACCGCAATCACCAGAACCGCGCCCAAGGCAAACCCACCCGCTGTCAAACCGGGTAGAGCCACCAGAAGGCCGATTCCAAGCAGCGCAGCCAGCACACCACCAGCCAGCAACAAGTATCCAATTGTCCTTGTCATATCGTCTCCACTAATGCTTAACCAAATCCTGAGAAGCCGCCACCACCGCCGCCGCCGCCGCTGAAGCCGCCGCCACTAAATCCACCGCCGCTGAAACCGCCACCCGACCCACTCCCAGAGGAACTTGGCTGGCTGACAAAAACCGTCCCTGCGGTATTCAGCATGCTGGTCAGGCCACCTGCCATGCTACTGAGCCCTCCGCCAAGGCCTTCACTCATATCGTTCAAAGAAGGGATGCCTCCCCCGTCGCCAGCCTTGCGCATCGTGCCCCCGCCGAAGTCTCCATAGATCGGATACCCAATCGGAAAGTACCATCCAGGCATCGGTGTCGTCTCAATACGTGAGAATTTTCTAATCCAACCTCGCTCCAGTCCAAACGCGATCGCATAGGGCAAGTACTCGTCAAATTGCTCGTTGACATCATTCAAGTCCTTCAGGCGATCAATATTCTCAAGATAGCGCTTAAACGCCTTCCACTTCGCAGCTTCCTCTGCCCCTTTTCGCGTCTTCGCTGGCATAACGCCACCGCTAATCCACAGCGCGACTGACACCAGAAAAACGGCAATCAACGGGCACAAAACCGCAATCCCTAGGCTGTCAACAATCTCAAGACTCAAGTCTCCTCCCAGGAACAGCCCGCAAAAGAATATCGCCCCGCTGATGCTCGCACCAGCCACGCCAAGTGCAGTATATCGCTGCCGCACCTTTTCAGGGCTTTCCTCAAAATACCCTTCTTTCACGACCTCTTTGTACAGAGCCTTCTCGATGCCGGGAATGTGGCTGTAAAAGCGCTCCCGTAGGTCGGACAGGTCACGTTCAGTTCTCCCACCGAACACCGCCTTCACGACCCTGTCCTCATGGTCAGCCAGGCTTTCTGTAGCCTCTCCTACCTTCCTAAACCGAAAGTCGGTCCCCATCTTGATGCCCAGGGTCTCTTGTGGAACCTCCTGCATCGTCAACACACCTCGCCGCGCTAGGTCAACCAAGGTTGAGACAATGTCATGCATATTCGCACGCTCGTCAATGAGCGTGCCCGCCACTGCCGGAGCCAAGCCGCTGGGAGGCCTTTCCAGGTATTCTGGCACCGCACCAGTCTTCGGGTCCCTTCCCTTCGTCAACCATAACATCCCCACGCCAAATAGCCCGCCAATCAGAGTCAAGAAGCCAAGCGCTCCGAAGATGATGCTACTCCAGGCCTGAATCATCCTTTGCCGGTCTGCCCGCACCTGTTCGGCTTCATACGCAGCCTGCCAGGGCGGTTCTACGCTGGGTACAATGCCATGTTGGAAGCGCACCCCGATCTCAAAGCTATCACTCGTCCAAATATCCCCACCGCTGAAAACCACCGAATTGAGATCGCCCGCAACTTCAAACCGACCACTTCCAAATAGCGCTGGTCCAATCTCCATATCAACTTCGGCACCAGGTGGCAGGATCACGCGCACCTCTGCATCCAACACGGGCACTCCTTCCGGAGGTCGCACCGGCTGCCAGAAGAATCGATCGCCTACCTCAGCATTGATAATGATCGCCTGATGCAAGGTGTAGCTGATCACAAACTCCTTGCTCACATTGCGCACCGGGCCGAAAAACCACTGAAACTCGTACTGTCCTGCGCTCTCCTCAACCACGAAGGTGTTCGCCTGTTCGTTTGCGCCCTGTACTTGGATGTACTCGATCCCCTCACTGGACACACTTACGTTGTCCAGGAAGGTGAATAGGTCGCGCTCAATCACCGTGAAACCGCGCCGAAACTCGCCCGTGAAGTCAATCACGTAGCGCTCAGTGACATCAACCGTCCCATCGCCATTGATCTGGTAGGTTGCGTCCCATACCTCCCAGCGAATCGACTGACTCTGCGCCGACACCATGCTCTGCGAGAACATTGTGACCGCCAACAGCGCAGTCATTAGCGCGATAACCCAATTCTGTCGTCTCATATCAAGGCCTTTGTTGCGAAGAGGCTACGAGAAGCCCTATCATTATAGACAACCTCTTCCATTCGCAACAGTCCACTCAGCCTACAGGATGCACAACCTTGCCACCCTCAAACTTTCTCGTTAGTCCTCGCACGCTGGTTTTCGTCTCACACCAAGCCAAGACCCTCTTCATCAGACGCTCTCCACAGAAGCGTCTCTGGCCCAATCGCTACAATGGGCTAGGGGGATTTGTGCAACCTGGCGAGACCCTTTTGGAAGCCGCCCAACGCGAGCTTCTTGAGGAATCAGGGATTGCCGCTCCAGTGCAGTTGCGTGGCCTCCTATCGATCGCTGAGAAGCAACCGACGCACCCGGTACTAGTCGCCCTCTTCACAGCCCAAGTTGCCCAGCCAGACGTGATCGCCTCC
Source organism: Chloroflexota bacterium (assembly GCA_010092775.1). GTDB lineage: Bacteria > Chloroflexota > Anaerolineae > Aggregatilineales > UBA3940 > TC-71. Next base: position 1,501 of record JAADYZ010000343.1, on the reverse strand, counting down.
GACGAAGGCTCTTTGCACTGGCTAGATTGGCGCACGCTGCCAGAAGACCAACTCGTACCTGACCTACCCCGACTCCTCACCTACCTAGAAAACCAAGGTCCTGCAGAGGCTAAGGTCGTCTTTTTTGCACGTTATTGGTATGATCAATCCAACCAATTGCAGATCACCTTTAATCCATCACATTAGCATGTCCCATTCACCCATCAACCGCCAACTGAGTCGCGCCGGACGCCTCCGTGAATTGGAGAACCTCCTCTTTCGTCACCCTCAGGGTCTCAAAGTCACGGAAATAGCTGACCGCTTACAAGTCACGCGCCGCACCATTTACCGCGACCTCGACTTGCTCAGCGAAGCCAATGTGCCCATCTGGCAAGACAATGGTCGCTTTGGCATCATTCGCGATCAGTATTTGGCCACCATACGACTCAAATTCGATGAGGCTGTCGCCCTCTACGTTGCGGCTCGCCTGCTAGCCCGCCATGCCGACGAACACAATCCCAACATCGTCGCTGCGCTCAACAAGCTAGCCACAGCCTTCCCCGATCCCTTAGCGACCTCCATTGCTCGGACGGCTGATGCAATTGCCGATCAGCCTGTCAACCCAACCTTCCTTGCCGTTTTGGAAGAGATTACTCGCTGTTGGGCTGATAACCGCAAGGTCCGCGTATGGTACAAATCGCCGCGTTCCGGCACCATTCGTCAACGCGATCTTTCCCCATACACCATAGAACCTTCCAGCACCGGCGGCCTCTACGTCATTGGCTACGATGACTGGGCAGATGATATCCGTACCTTCAAACTCGAACGTCTTGAGAACGCGCAGCGCCTAACAGATACCTACACCATACCGGCAAACTTCGATCCGCGTGCCCATTTTGCAGATGCCTGGGGCATCATGGCCGGAGACTCGCCCACCGAGATCATCCTGTGCTTCTCACCGCGTGTCTCATCTTACATCACGGAGCGCGTCTGGCACCCGTCGCAGACACTAGATCCCCAGGCGGACGGCTCTATCTACTTGAAGCTGCACATCGCTGAACCTGTCGAGATGCGACCCTGGATTAGGAGCTGGGGCTCGGATGTCGAGGTGATCGCTCCCCAAGACTTACGAGACCTGATCGCAGAAGATGTCAAACGCCTCGCAGAGCTCTACGCAAGTTCATCATCTCACGTTGCTACCACCTGACTCTATGCCACTATCCCGTCCGTCCCAACCGCCTACCCTCGATCTTCGTGTCGTGCCAGTCGACCGCATCATTGCACACGAAACCTACGATCCGCAACGCGCCACTCCCTTAATCAACTTGCTTCAACGCGATCGCCATCTTAAGAATCCACCCATTGTCACCTCAATCGACCTTCCAACCGCCGACTTCCTGATCTTAGACGGCACAAACCGCGTCGAGGCATTTCGACAACTTGGCTATGAGCACATCATCGTGCAACATATTGATTATCAGTCCACTGATCTTCATCTGGCCAGCTGGCAGCACGTCATAAT